>JAGQTE010000349.1 GCA_020439175.1 Acidimicrobiales bacterium
GAGCGTCGCCATGACCGCTGCGTCGCCACCGACGGCGACCACCGGCGAGGCGCCTGCTGCCTCCAGCACGTCGGCGACCCGCCGCGCCAGTCCACGGCCACCGACCGCCAGGACGGCCTTGTCGGTGCCCATGCGCCGGGAGGCTCCGCCGGTGAGCACGGCACCGCTGACCGACGCAGCCACGGTGCTCAGCTCTGCGTCAGCTCGTCCCGCCAGCTCGGGTCGAGTTGGCGCAGGAACGTGGCGCAGCGCTCCGCCTCCGCGTCCTCGCCCAGGCGCGCCGCCTGGTGGCCGAGGCCGGCGAGCGCCCGCAGGAAGCCCTGGTTCGACTCGTGCGCCCATCGCACGTAGCCCGAGCCCCGCCACCCGTTGGCACGCAGCGCGTCGAGGCCCCGGTGGTAGCCCACGCGGAAGGCGGCGTAGGCCTCGACGTCGTCCCGGGCCACCTCGGCGAGGCGGGCCCAGGCATCGGGCCAGGCAGGGTCGCCGGCCACGACGGCAGCGAGCGCGGTGCGCCGCTCATCGGGGTCGGCGATGGCGATCGCCTGGGCGAGGGCGTGGCGCTGCGCTGCCGGTGCTTCGGGCAGCACCGTCTCCGGCGGGCCCGATGCGGTGAGGCTGACGACGTGGTCGGTCATGTCGTGGACGCTAGCGGAGGCCGGCCAGCAGGCGAACCGCCGGGACCAGCGCATCGGGGTGCGTCGTGGGGACGTTGTGACCGGCGCCGGGCACGATCAGCACCTGTGCGCCGGGCACGGCATCGGCCAGCACCTCGACGGCGCGGCGGTGGCGGGCGTCGGTGGCGTCGCCGTAGCCGACCACCAGCGGCATGGTCAGGCGGCTCGGGTCCCACGGGGCTCGATCTCGGCGCAGCATCCGCAGGTCCGCCAGCAGCGCAGGCCCCTCCGCCCGCCGTTGTGCCCGGGTGCCCGCCGGCAGGGACTCCCACACCGCGTCGCCGACGATGCGCCGCATGAACGCCTCCGCTGCGTCACCGGGATCGGGCGTGGCGGCGGCGACGCCGCCCGCCGTCCGGCGCGGCCACCACGGCGCCCACGGCATCGGCGGCTCGATGGCGAGCACGCCGCGCACCTGCGACCCGAGCTGCGATGCCGCGGCGAGCGCGATCACGGCGCCGGAGCTGTGCCCCACCAGCACCACGCGCTCGCCATCGATCACCTGGCAGAGGTCCGCGATCTGGTCATCGAGGGTGGCGCAGACCCCGGCGTCGATCGATCGGCCGTAGCCGCGGCGGTCGTAGCGCACGGTCGTGACGTCGTCGAGGCGCCGCGCCAGCTTCACGAAGGCGGCGCCGCGGTCCATCGAGCCGTGCACGCAGACGACGGCGGCGGCATCGGGACCGGCGTCGCGTCGATGGACGGACAGGCCGTGCTCAGGTGACGCGGACAAGGCGCAGCGTGTCGGTCATGCGGCCGCGCTCCTCCCGGCTGCCCGACAGCACCGCCACCAGGTCACCCGTGCGCAGGTGCCCGCCGGCCTTGGCGATGCCGACCGCCGTGGTCGCCAGCTCCTCCAGCGAGGCGGCTGACGACACCAGGAACGGTGTGGCGCCCCAGCTCAGCGAGAGCTGCCGGTAGGTGCGCTCGTCGTTGGTGAACCCCAACACCTTGGCTTCGGGTCGCAGACGAGCGATGGAGCGCACGGTGAACCCGGTGCGTGAGATGCACACGATGGCGGCGGCGTCGGTCTCTGCTGCGGCCCGCCAGGCCGCCATCGTCATGGCGTTGGTGACGGCGTCCTCCTCGCTCGACGAGTGCAGGTGCAGCGCCGCCAGCTGACCGGCCCACCCCGGATAGTCGAACTCGTCGTCGGCCCGGTCGGCGATGCGCGCCATGGTTGCCACCGCGTTCACGGGATCGTCCCCGATGGCGGTCTCGCCCGACAGCATCAGCGCACTGGACCCGTCGAACACGGCGTTGGCCACATCGGACGCCTCGGCACGCGTCGGCGTCGGGGCGGCGACCATCGACTCCAGCATCTGGGTGGCGGTGATCGCCGGCCGTCCGAGGGCGATGCAGCGCTGGATGATGCGCTTTTGCAGGTGCGGGAGGTCCTCGATGGCACACTCGGCGCCGAGGTCGCCGCGGGCGACCATGATGGCGCCGGAGGCCTCGATGATGGCGTCGAGGTTCTCGACCGCGGCCCGCGTCTCGATCTTGGCCACGACGAGCGGACCGCGCGGGTGGGGCTCGGTGCCGATCCGGCGCACGTCGTGGGCGGAGCGGACGAACGACAGCGCCGCCATGTCGACGTCGACCTCGATGAAGGCGTCGAGGAGCCGGAGGTCCTCGTCGGTCGGGGTGGCGACGCGCAGCCGGTCCGACGGGATGTGCACACCGGGTCGGCCCCGCAGCGGTCCTCCGTGCACGACGCGTGCCACGAGCGCATCGCCACGGCGATCGACGACGCGCGCCACGACCGCCCCGTCGCCGAAGGTCAGGGCGTCCTCGACCTGCACGTCCCGCAGGAGCTGGTCGTACGAGACCGTCAGGCGCTCGGTGGACGACGGTCCGTCACCGGGCTCGAGCAGGACCTCCTCGCCCTCGGTCAGCGCGAAGCCACCATCGGGGAGCTGCCCGAGGCGGACCTTCGGTCCTGGCAGGTCCACGAGGATGCCGATGGGGCGATCGACGTCGGCGGCGACGCGGCGGATGCGGTGGAAGCGCTCCAGGGCCGTCTCCAGCGACTCGTGCGCCAAGCCGAGCCGGGCGACGTCCATCCCGGCATGGATCAGCCCCTTGAGGGCCGCCTCGCTGTCGGACGCCGGCCCGATGGTGGCGATGATCTTCGTGCGGCGGTCCATGAGGCGGGTGGGGCGGTCCATCGCCCCAACGGTATCGGGCTCAGCGTCGCGGTCCAGGCGTTTCCAGATGCGCCGCATCGTTCACCGTGCGCAGCGCCCGCCGTCCGCCACGGCCGGCCAGCACGCGGGTGATCGAGGCGTAGGCCGGCTCGAACCAGAGGAGGCGATCGAGCCCCAGGACATCGGCCGTCACGGCGTTGATCACGCCACCGTGGCACACGACGGCCACCCGCTCGCCCGGGTGGGTCGCCACGATGACGTCGACGGCGTCGAGCACACGAGAGCGGAACGCACCGACGTCGACGCCGAGGGCGGCCAGGTCCCCTGCGACCATCGCCGCCCACCGTTCGTCGCCTGCGGCACGCAGCTCCTCGACCGGTACGTAGGCGTCGGCGTCACGATCCCACTCGGCCAAGCCGTCGTGCACGACGGCGGTGTGCCCCAGCGCCGCTTCGAGCGGTGCGGCGGTCTGGCGGGCGCGCCGGAGCGGACTGACGTAGACGGCGTCGATCGGCTCCGTGCGCAGACGTGCCGCCATCGCCGCGGCCTGGCGCCGCCCGACCGTGCTCAACGGCGGGTCGGGGTCGCCCGCCGCTGCTGCCGGCAGACCGTGCCGGATCACGATCAGCTCCATGTCAGGTCGCGCCGTCGGAGGCGTCGGGCCGCACCCACACCTCCGTGCGGGTCGCCGGCTTGGCATTGGAGGCGTCGACGAAGACGTTCAGGTCGAAGCCCGGCAGGCGCATCAGGTGGTCGACGACCCCGAGTGCGGCCACCCGGTCGAGCGGCACCAGCGCGCCGCGCTCGTGCCCGTCGCCGATGATCACGACGCCACCGCTGGCGGCGTGCGGCCCCTTGTCCGCGACGAGGACGTCGATCTCGCGCACTTCGGCCCAGGTGACCTGCTCGACACGCCCGTCGGCCAGCTCGCGCCGGATGCCCTGGTCGTCGATGTCCAGGTCGACGGTGGCCGCACGCAGGGCGCGCACCTTGGCCTGGTTCCGGCGGACCGCCATCAACACGGCGAGCGGAGCCACCAACAAGATGAGTGCAAGCGTCGGGTTCACCGGGGCCGCCGCTCAGTTCAGTCGGGCCCGCATGCGCCGGGCGCTGCGCAGGCATCCGTCGCGCAGCTCACCGTCGAGGACGCCGGCGGCCTGGTCGAAGGCGTCCGCCGCGGCGCCGTACCGGCCGGTGGCGACCAGGGCGCTGGCGAGATCGACCCACTCCGTGCGCGGCGTGGTCGGGATGGCGAGGCGCAACCGCTGCACCCACACGACGGCCTCGTGGTCGGCATGGGCGCGATGCACCGAGGCGAGGTTGGCGAGCACCCGCGCCACGACGGCATGGTTGCCAGCCGGGCGGAGCAGATCTTCGGAGAAGCCCTCTGCGTCGCCCGCCACCTCGATGTAGCGCGCTCGGCACCCGTCGGCATCGAGGACCGCTCCCCCGTCGAAGGCGTCGAGGAACACCGAGCGGTCGACCTTGTCCCGCAGCAGGAAGTGGCCGGGCATGCCTACCGGCTCCAGCGGGACACCGACCCGTCGGCCGACCGCGATGGCCAGGATGCTCAACGTGATCGGGATGCCTCGACGGCGTCGCACGACCTCGTGGAGGTACGAATTGCGCGGGTCGTAGTACGAGGTCCGATCGCCGGTGAACCCCAGATCGCTGAACAGCGTGCCGCGCAGGCCGTCGAGGGTCGGTCGGCGCACCTGAGCGGCGAGGTCGTCCAGCCGGCTGAGCTCGGCGGCCACGTCCAGCGTCGGGTCGGCGTGCGCGGCGATCAACAGGCACGCCTCGTCGAGGGGGATGGCGGCTTCGTCGCGGCGCATCAACGCAGCGAAGGCCTCCGTCGCGTCGTCTCCCGGCAGCACGACGCACACCGTATCGGCACCGCTACGGTGTCCCGCCATGTACCCCGGAGCACACGCTGCAGACCGCCCGGACGCCCCCGCCGTGATCATGGGCGGCACCGGCGAGGTGATCACCTACGCGGAGCTGGACGCCGCAGCGAACCGCCTCGCGCACCTCTACCGGTCGCTGGGGCTCGGCGTCGGCGACCACGTCGCCTTCTGCCTCGAGAACCACCCGCGCTACTACGAGCTGCTCTGGGGCGCGCACTACGCCGGGCTGTACTACACGGCCATGAGCTCGCGGCTCACGGCCGAGGAGGCGGCGTACATCGTCGACGACTGCGGCGCCAAGGTCTTCATCACGTCGGACGCCAAGCGCGACGTGGCCTCGGCCATCGTGGCGGACACGCCGCAGGTGCAGCTTCGGCTGATGCTCGACGGCACGGTCGATGGCTACGAGTCCTACGAGGAGCTGGTGGCGGCCCAGCCGGCGACCCCGCTCGACGAGGAGCGCGTCGCCGGCAAGGACATGCTCTACTCCTCGGGCACCACCGGCCGCCCCAAGGGCGTCAAGCCGGCCATGCCGTCCGATCCGCTGGCCACGCCCACCTCGGTCACGGGCGGCGCCCAGCTGCTGTTCGGCTACGTGCCCGAGATGGTGTACCTCTCCCCCGCGCCGCTGTACCACGCCGCGCCGTTGCGCTTCACCATGGCGGTGCACCAGGTCGGGGGCACGGTCGTGGTCATGGAGCACTTCGACGCCGCCGAGTTCCTGCAACTGGTCGAGCGGCACCACATCACCCACACCCAGGTCGTCCCCACCATGTTCGTGCGGATGCTCAAGCTCGACGACGCCACACGGGCGGCGTACGACCTGTCCAGCCTGCAGGTGGCGATCCACGCCGCCGCACCGTGCCCGGCGCAGGTCAAGCGGGCGATGATCGAGTGGTGGGGCCCGATCATCCACGAGTACTACGCCGGCACCGAGGGCAACGGCCTCGTGTACTGCAGCTCCCAGGATTGGCTCGACCACCCGGGCACCGTCGGTCGGGCGCTGCTCGGCGAGGTCCACATCTGCGGCGAGGACGGTGAGGAGCTGCCCGTCGGCGAGGAGGGCACGGTCTACTTCGGTGGCGGTGCGGACTTCGAGTACCACAACGACCCGGACAAGACCGCCGGGGCCCGCAACGCCAAGGGGTGGAGCACGCTGGGCGACGTCGGGCGCCTCGACGAGGACGGCTTCTTGTACCTCACCGACCGCAAGGCGTACATGATCATCACCGGCGGCGTGAACGTCTACCCGCAGGAGGCAGAGAACGTCCTCGCCATGCACCCGAAGGTGCACGACGTCGCCGTGCTCGGCGTGCCGAACGAGGACTTCGGCGAAGAGGTCAAGGCCGTGGTGCAGCCCGTCGACATGGCCGAGGCCGGGCCCGAGCTCGAGCGCGAGCTCATCGCCTACTGCCGTGAGCACCTCGCCGATGTGAAGTGCCCGCGCTCGGTCGACTTCCGCGACGAGCTGCCGCGTCACCCCACGGGCAAGCTCTACAAGCGCCTGCTCAAGGACGAGTACTGGGCCGACCATCAGTCGAAGATCATCTGATCCGCGGTGACGAGCTTCGCCTTCCTCGACCATCCCGGCCCGATCCCGTTCGCCCACCGCGGTGGCGCCGGCGACTGGCCCGAGAACACCATGCCGGCGTTCGCCGGCGCGGTGGCGGCCGGCTACCGGTACGTCGAGACCGACGTGCACGTCACGGCGGACGGCGTGCTGGTCGCCTTCCACGACGAGTCCCTCGACCGGGTCACCGACCGGACGGGCCTGATCCGGGAGCTGCCGTGGAGCGAGGTCGCCGCCGCTCGCGTCGACGACCGCGAGCCGATCCCGTTGCTCGAGGACCTGCTCGGCTCCTTCCCGCACGTGCGGGTCAACATCGACCCCAAGCACGACAGCGCCGTCGAGGCGCTCGCCGAGACCATCACCCGGACCGGCGCCATCGATCGTGTGTGCATCGGATCGTTCTCCGATCGCAGGATCGCGTCGCTGCAGGAGCGGCTCGGGCCGCGCCTGTGCACCGCCGGTGGCCCGAAGGTCGTGGCGCGGCTGCGCGCCGCCAGCCTCGGTGCGCCGATGGGACCCGTCCCGCACCAGTGCGTGCAGGTGCCCGTGCGGGCCAAGGGCGCCACGATCGTGGACGAGCGCTTCGTGCGGGCGGCCCACCGTCGGGACCTGCAGGTGCATGTCTGGACCATCGACGACGCCGAGGAGATGGAGCGCCTGCTCGATCTCGGCGTCGACGGCATCATGACCGACCGCCCCTCGGTGCTGCGCGACGTGCTCGAAGGTCGCGGCTGCTGGTTCGACTGATCACGCCGACCCGGGTTCGACCTCGGGCAGGAGCGCGTGCGGGTGCAGGACGCCGTTCGGGTCCATCGCACCCTTGAGGCGCCGGAAGGTGTCGATCTCCGCTGCGCTGCGGACCAGGTGGAGCCACTGCCGCTTGGCGGTGCCGATGCCGTGCTCCGCCGAGATGCTGCCCCCGAGGTCGGCGACGTGGCGCAGGAGTCGGTCCGCCACGGCATCGGCCCGGTCGCCCGAACCGGTGACGTTGAGGTGCACGTTGCCGTCACCGACGTGGCCGAACCACCACGTGCGCGCACCGGGCGCCACACGGTCGACGAGCACCGGCGCATCGGTGACCAGCCCGACCAACGCGCCGATGGGCACGGTCACGTCCAGCTTCAGCGGCGGCTCGACCCCGTTGATGGCGCTGGTCAGCCCCTCGCGGTAGCGCCACAGCGCCGTCCGCCGGGCGCGGTCGGTGGCGACGGCCGAGCCCACGATGCCGGCGCCCGACGCCACGAGCGCGGCGAGGTCGTCCGCCGGGTCCTCATCCCCGGCCGCCTCCACCACCAGGTAGGCGCCGGCGTCACCGTCGAGCGGACGCTGCAGGTGCTCGGCGGTGCAGACGAGCGCCAACGCCTCTGGTCCGAACAGCTCGAGCGCCTCGACGGTGTGCACGTCGCGCCACGACGTCGCCGCTGCCACCGCTGCGGCGACGTCGGCGAACCCGACCAGCGCCGTCGCGGCCGCTCGTGGCCTCGGCCCGAGCGTCAACGTGGCGGCGGTGATCACCGCCAGGGTGCCTTCCGAGCCGCACAGCAAGGACGCCACGTCGTATCCGGTGTTGTCCTTGGCCAGGCCGTGCAGGTGCGACAGCACGGCACCGTCGGCGCGCACCCCCTCGATGCCGAGGACCTGCTGGCGCGTGCCCCCGAAGCGCAGATGCGCGAGGCCACCGGCGTTGGTGGCGATCGTGCCGCCTACCGTCGCCGTATCGCGGGCCGCCAGGTCGACCCGATAGCGCAGCCCGGCATCGGCCGCGGCGCGCTGCAGGTCACCGAGCGTGACCCCGGCGCCGACCACGACCCGTCGATCGGTGCGATCGACCGGGTCGAGGCGCTGGAGCCGGCGCAGGTCCAGGACGAGCTCGCCCGCCAGCGGCACCGACCCCCCGACGAGGCCGGTGTTCCCACCTTGGGGCACCACCGCCGTGCCGTGGTCGTTGCAGAGGTCCAGCACGCCCGACACCTCGTCGACCGAGGCCGGGCGCACGACCGCCGCGGATGCGCCGACGTAACGACCGGTCCAGTCGACGACGTGCGGACGCGTCAGCTGGGGATCGGTGATCAGGTGCCGCGCACCGACGACGTCGGCGAGCGAGCGGAGGAGTCGCTGGTCGGTCAGCTCTCTTGGCGGCGGCCGCGGGTTGCGCCGTACACCGCAGCGGCACCCACGACGATCAGCGCGGCGCCGATGCCGACGAGGAAGCCCGAATCGCTACCGGTGACCGGCAGGTTGCCCGAGCCGTTGTCGCCACCGGGAGCCGTCGACGACGTGGAGGCGTTGGCCTGGAGGACGAGCACGGCGTCGGTGCGGGTCGTCGCCTGCTCCTGGAAGTCGAGGCCGTCACCGACCACGGTCACGGGACCGGCGGGGAAGTCGGCGGGCACGTTCCACACGATGGTGCCGTTGCCTTCGCCGTCGGCCGTCACGGTGCCGACGATGATGACGTCGCCGGTGCCGTCGACCACGATCGACACCTCGACGTCGCTGTTCGGGAGCCATCCGCTGAGCGTGATGGTCACCGACTGACCGGCAGGAACCTCGCCCGGATCGGCGACGATGGCTGGGCCACCGAGGCAGATCAGGTAGAGGTCCGAGTCGTACAGGTAGAAGTCACACGTCGGAGCACCGGCACTTGCCACGCCGGAGAACGCACCGAACCCGAACAACGAGGTGAGCAGCACGGCGCTGAGCGCCACCACCCTCCCGAACGTCGACCGACTCTTCGAATTCACTCCCGCGCTCCCTCGCATTCACCCCGACAGGTGTCGAATGGCACATGACCTTACGTGGTCTGCACCATCGATGCAACGATCGTCGCCGCACCCGGAGCATTCCGCCGCCCCGACACCGTGGAGAACAGGGGTCACCCTAATCAACACGAAATGGACGGGCAAGCATCAACGGGCGTCGGGCTGCCTCCGCCGGCGCCACAGGTCGCGAGCCGCCCACGCCGTCACGCCGACCGCCACACCGTCGCCGACGAGCACCAACGCCGTCGGTCCGTACCAGACCGGACCGGTGCCGGACGGCACCTCCAGCAGACCTTCGGCCGTCGTCTCGGCCGGGGTGAGGCCGCGCAGCCACCCCGCGGCGCCGGGACGGTGCCAGACCGTGGCGCCCTCGGCGACGCCCAGGGCGAGCGGCTCGACGACCGGGTCGATCGGCGCGGCCCGAGCGGCGTCGTCCGCCGCCACGGCCGGGCCCACCCAGTCACGCACGCGATAGGTGAACACGTCCTTGCCCACGGTGACGCGCTCGAGTCCGGGGTCGGACTCCAAGGTGTGCTGGAGGTCCAGGAACGTCCCGGTGCGGGTGAAGACCACCCAGCGCACGCCCAACGCCGCCAACCGACTCGACGGCGCCACACCGTCCTCCTCGGCGGCACGGGCGATCTCGGCCATCACCGGCTCGCGCGGATCAGCGCGCTCCGGGGTGCCGTCGGGCTCGGCGCCGAGCCCGAGGTCGCTGGCCACGAGGACATCGCCCCCGAGATAGATCGGCCAGGGGTTCAGCGTGTGCAGCCGGGTGCCGCAGAACCGCAGGTCCATGTAGCCGTCGAACGGCAACAGGGCCACGGTGCCGGGCTCGGCGTCCACCGTGGCGCGCGCAGCCCGCCAATCATCGGGGAGGTCGATGGCGCAGAGCTGGCCCCCGATACCCCACAGCCCCGGAGCGCCGAGCACCACGGCGCAGGCGAGGGGCAGCGCCAGCGCGGCGTGCCCGGCCGCGTCCGCCAGCGCGCCACCGTGCCGGGCGGCGCTGCGGCACAGCCGCGCCGCGCCGATCGGGGCGGTGAGGGCCGCCCACACGGCGAACAGCGGCAGCGCCCGCTGGCTCTCGCGCAGGTTGGCGCCCAGCGGGTTGCGGGTGAACGCCGCCCACAGGTCCTCGACGAACGGCGTCGTGCTGGCGACGGCGGTGACCAGACCGGCGACGGCCAGCCACTGCGCTGGTCGGCGCCACTCGGCGGGGAGGCCCCGTCGTCCCAGCACCGCCAGGCACGCCAGCACCAGGCCGACGACCGCTGCCGGCCACGGTTGACCGGATCCCACCTGGTAGTAGTCCTGCCAGAAGCCGTGTCCGGCCAGCACCCTGAGGTACCCGTCGAGCCCGGGGGCCCGGGTGGCGAACACCGTGGCATCGAGCAGCCCGGCACCCTGGGCGAAGACGGCGATGCCGGGGACGAGCCACACGAGCTGGGTGCTCAGCCACAGCCCCAGCACCTTGGCGCCCCGTTCGCCGCGCGTCGCCACCAGGCCCGCCACGACGACCGCCAGCGCCACGAGGCCACCCACGTTGCCGGTGCAGGCGAACGCAGCACACCACAAGGCGGTGCGTGGCAGGTCCCGTCCCGGCCGCAGCAGCGTCGGGTAGGCCCACACCAGCAGGGCCATGGTGAGGGCGATCATCAGATGGCCGATCGCCAGGCGCGTGAGCAGCAGCGGGCTGGCGGCGATCAACGCGCCGGCACCGACCGCTGCCAGGCGGCCTTGGGACTCGGTGCGGCGATAGCCGCCGGCGAAGCCGATCGCCACCGTCGCCACCATCATGGCCTTGATGGTGATGGTCGCCGGCAGGATCGGCGACAGCCAGGCTGCGGGCAGGTAGAGGGGCACGCGTCGCGGCAGCTCCGGCCCGAGGCCCCACACGCCGCGGGGCACCGGCGCCACCTCGGTCACCACCAGATCCAGGTTCAGCAGCACCCCGGGCGCCAACGCGGGACCCATCACCACCAGGCCCAGCACCAGCCCGATCGCCCACGGGACCCAGCGCGGCCACGTCGTCACCGAGACGCCGGCGTCCTCACCCACTGCCACCTCGGCGCCGCTGACCACGCGGCTAGGGTGACACACTCTTGTCCCATATGACGCACACCGCACCAGCTCCCAGCGCCGACGCCGACGACGCGTCCGATCCGTCCGCCGCCCCCGTCGGCGACGGTTGGGGCGCCGAGCGCGCCAGCGGTCTCGATGACGAGCGGTGGTCTGCGGTGCAGCGGGCGCGACTGCTGGCGGGCAAGGTCCTCGGCGGCGCACCGTCCGACGACGACCCCGACCGGGTGGCGTCGAAGCGTGAGCTGTTCATGCTGTTCCTGTCGGAGGAGGACGATCCCGAGCCCTTCTACGTCAAGCTGGCCGAGCGGTCTGTCGCCGAGTTCGAGTTCCCGCTCGACGGGCGGCGCGTGCTCGACCTCGGCTCGGGGCCCGGGTACTACAGCCGGGCGATGCAGCGGCGCGGCGCCCAGGTCACCGCCATCGACCTCGGCGAGGAGAACATGCGCTCGGCGGCAGCAGCCGGGGTGCGCGTGGCGTACGCCGACGGCACGGTGCTGCCGTTCGCCGACCGCAGCTTCGACGGCGTGCTGTGCTCGAACATGCTCGAGCACACACCGACACCGGAGAAGATCTTCGACGAGATCGAGCGGGTCCTGCGCCCCGGGGGCTGGGCCTGGGTGAGCTGGACGAACTGGTACAGCCCGTGGGGCGGGCACAGCATCAGCCCGATGCACTACTTCGGTCCGAAGCTGGGCAGCAAGCTGTACATCCGGATGTTCGGCATGCCCGACCGGAACCTGCCGTTCACCACGTTGTGGCCGACCTACATCAGCCAGATGCTGCGCCTCGTCGAGCAGCGCCCCGGCCTGCGCCTGCTCGACGCGCTCCCCCGCTACTACCCGTCGCAGCGCTGGATCGTGAAGGTGCCGGGCCTGCGTGAGGTCGTCACCTGGAACTGCCTGCTCCTGCTGGAGCGCGTGTCGGCGTGACCGGCGTCGTCGGCAACCTGTCGCTCGACGATCCGTCCGAGCCGTTCACGCGCCGATCGGCGGCGTACGCCACACGGCGCGTGCTGCGGCGCATCCGCGAGGCGCTGGGTGACGACCCGGTGTTCCTGCCGATCGTGCTGCGTGCCACCCCCACCGGCACCGTGCGCCGCCTCACCGACCGCACCGAGATCGTGATCGAAGGCTTCCCCCGGTCGGGCAACACCTTCGCCATGTTCGCGCTCCGCCACGCCGCGGCCGCCGCCGGGCGGGACGTCGTGATCTCCTCGCACGTGCACACCCCCTCGGCGGTGAAGGCCGCCGTCAAGGCGCGCTTCCCCACCCTGTACGTCGTGCGACCGCCCCGCGACGCCATCATCTCGCTGCTCATCGCCGCCCCCCACGTGCGCTTCGCCGACGCCATCGACGAGTGGGCGCACCACCACCTCGAGATCCTGCCGTACGGCGACCGGTTCGAGCTGGCGTCCTTCGACGAGGTCACCACCGACTTCGGCGCCGTGACCGCCCGGGTCAACGCCCGGTTCGGCACCACGCTGCCCTGTTACGAGCCATCGCCCGAGCACGACGACGAGGTGTTCGCGCTGATCGAGCGCAACCACCAGGAGCTCCACGGCGGCACCGAGAACGTCGTGCCCCGTCCGTCGGCCCTTCGCCGGGCCGAGAAGGAGTGGCTGGCGACGCAGCTCGACGCGCCGGCGCTGGCGCCGCACTGGGAGCGGGCCGAGCGTGCCTACCAGGACCTGCTCACCCTGCGGGCTCCAGCGCGTCCAGCTGGCGTGCCAGATCGCGACTGAGCCGCTCGGCACCTCGTTCGTTGGTGTGGACGAGGTCGGCGAACAGGGCGTTGTCGTAGTTCGCCGAGCTGAAGTCGATGACCGGCACGTCGTACTGCGCTGCGATCTGGCGGATCAGCGCCGTGCCGGACGCCAGCGCGCCGAAGTCGATGCCGACATCGCCCCACGCGGCCGTCGGGATCGGCGGGATCACGACGACGACCTGCGCCCCCTCGGCCAGGGTGGCCTCGAACAGCTTGTGCACGTCGCCCACCGAGAACGACTCGGGCTTGAGGTTCTCACGCAGCTGGTCCTTCACCCCGGTGATGTTGAACTCGTCGCCGTGGAACAGCGCGCTCTCACCCAGCGGCGAGATCCTCGGCTCCCAATACTCCTGGGTGCGCTTCGGGATGAACTTCTGCGGCTCGGTACCCGTGATCGTGTTGCGCGTCGCTTCCAGCACGAGCTCCGGCCGTCGCAGGTTGCCCCGCTGCTGCACGAGGACGGAGAGGTCGTTGGCGAACCGCTCGACGGCGCCGATCGGCCCGGACTTGGTCTCGCGCAGCACGCCGGCGAACACGACGTCCGCCTGCTGCGGCTGGATGTTGAGGTTCAACACGTCGTTGACCAGCAGGTCGATCGGGTGGATGCCGAGCACGATCACGTCGGGATCCAACGCCGGCAGGACGATCTCCGACGCCCACCGCACCTGGGTGCGGGTGGGTGCTCCGACGACGCCGGCGTTGTAGACGGAGTCGAAGCGGGTCGAACCGTCGAGGAACGCCTCGGGGTCGACGGCGGAGTCCATCATCGACGTCCCGAAGAACACCACGTCGACCTGCGGGTCGTGCGCACCCATCTCGGTGATGCGGCGAGCCTTGATGATCATCTCGGCGTCGTCGCCGGCGCGCACGATCGGCAGCTGCGGCTCGATCCAGCGGACGAACAGCTCGGCGCCGAGGACGAGCACGACGACCACGGCCAACGTGGTGAGCGCCCGATGCCTGGGCGTCGCCCACACACGGCTGCGCAGCTCGCGGACGGCTCCTTGCGATCCGCTCTTGTAGACGGGCGCCGACATGAGGCTTCGACCCTACCCGCACCCTGTCGGCGCGGGGTGTCAGGCCGCTCGGCCGTCGTTCGGTAGGTTTGCCACCCGTGCCTGGGGGTCTGCTGTTCAACTCGGTCGAGTACGCGGCGTTCCTGGCCATCTTCCTGGCGCTGTACTGGGCGGTGCTCGGCCCCCGGGGCGCCATCGGCAGCGCCCTCAAGCGAGACCTGCGACCGCACCTGCTGCTGGTCGGCTCGTACGTCTTCTACGCCTCGTTCACCTGGTGGTTCCCGGCGATCCTGGCCGGGATCACCGTCGTCCAGTACACCCTCGGCGCGCAGCTGGCCAAGACCCGCAGCCGCGAGCGGCGCAAGGTGCTGTTGACCCTCGGCGTCCTGGCCACCATCGGCACCCTCGTGGTGTTCAAGTACTTCGACTTCTTCGTGGGCGCGGTCGCCGACGGCCTCGGTCGCGTCGGCCTCGAGGCGAACCCGGCGACCCTGGGTCTGCTGGTGCCGTGGGGCGTGTCCTTCTACACGCTGCACGCGCTCAGCTACACGATCGACGTCTACCGGCGCGACGCCGAGGCGACGACCGACGTCCTGTCGTTCGCGGTGTTCGTGGCGTACTTCCCGCAGCTGCTCGCCGGCCCGCTCACCCGCATCCGTCCGATGCTCCCGCAGTTCCAGCACCTCCCCCGCCGGCTCGACCCGATCCGGCGCGCCGAAGGGTTCGAGCTGATCCTGCTCGGGTTGTTCCAGAAGGTGGCCGTCGCCGACGCCCTCACCCCGCTGACGCGCACCGTGTTCGTCGACCAGACCGTCGGGCCGGAGCCGGCGCAGAACCCGGTCCTGCTGGTCATCGGGGCGTTCGCCGGCGCAGCGCAGTTCGTCCTGGACTTCGCCGGGTACACCAACATCGCCCGCGGCACGTCGAAGCTGCTCGGCATCGAGCTCCCGTACAACTTCCGCGAGCCGCTGACGCGCAGCCGCAACCTCCAGGACTACTGGCGGCGCCACAACATAACGCTGATGGGGTGGTTCCGCGACTACGTATACCGGCCGCTGCGTCGTCGTTCCTCGTCCACGGTCCGCTCCAGCCTGCTGCTGGTGTTCATCTTCTTCCTGTCGGGCCTGTGGCACGGCGCCAACTGGGGCTGGGTGCTGTGGGGCATCGTCACCGGCGTCGCCGTGCAGACGGAGATCCTCGTGAACCGGGCGCGCGACCGCTCCCGCCGACGGGAAGGGCGGCCGGCCCGGCGGCGCCGCAGCCCGGCGATGCGCGTCCTCGGCCCGCTGTACGCCTCCGGCGTGCTCGCCGCCACCATCGTCCTGGTGCGTGCGCCCACGATCGCCGCCGCCCTCGAGTACTACCAGGCGATCCTGCGGCCGACCTGGGTCCCCCTCGACTGGGACCTCGTGCTCCTGGCCGGGTATGCCCTGGTCGCCATCTGCGTCGCCGACTGGCGCGAGCACCGCATGGAGCTCGCCGAGGGCAAGGCCGACCCGCCGACCATCCCGCGCATGGCGCTGTGGGGCGCCATGGTCGTGCTGATCATCATCTACTCCGGCACGGCGGCGCAGCCGTTCGTGTACTTCCAGTTCTAGGATCCGATGTCCATGGAGCACGCCGACATCTACGACGCCCTGCGCGGGCGCATCCTCGAGATCCTCGACGTCGACCCCGATCTGGTGACGCCCGATGCCCGGCTGTCCGACACGCTGGAGGCGGACTCGGTCGACCTGATCGAGATCGGCGGTTATCTGGAGCGCACGTTCGACGTCGAGCTGCCCGAGCGGGAGATCTACGACCTCGAGACCGTCCAGGACTTCGTCGAGCTGGTGGCGCGCAAGCGGTGACGGACGCCGTCGTCGTCACCGGTCTCGGGACCGTCCACCCGGTCGGCCTCGGACATGAGGTGCTGTGGGCCGAGCTGTGCCGCAGCGCCGACGCTCCGGTGCGGGAGCACATCGACGACTTCGACCCCACCCCGTGGTTCGGCCGCAACGAGGCACGCCGCCTCGATCCGTACGTCCTGTTCGGTGTCGCCGCCGCCCACCTGGCCGTCGCCGACGCCGGCGACCCCGACCTCGATCCGTTGCGGACCGGCGTCGTCATGGGCAACCTCTACGGCGCCGGCACCGCCATCGCCCAGCAGCAGGCCGTCATGGAGGCGGAAGGGCGAGGCGCGGTCAGCGCCACCCTGTGCAGCGTCTCGTGCGAGGACGCCGCGGCGTCGCAGATCAGCATCCGGTTGGGTCTGCGGGGACCGTCGCGGCTGCTCGTCATGTCGTGCGCCAGCGGCACCGCCGCCGTCGGCGAGGCGGCAGCGCTCATCGCCACCGGTCGGTGTGATGCCGTGGTGGCGGGCGCCACCCTGGGTCCCGTCCCGGACGTGATCAAGGCGTCATACGAGAACGTGCGCGTGCGCTCGCGCTCGGGGTGGGAGCGACCGTTCGACGTGCGACGTGACGGCTTCGAGTTCTGCGAAGGCGCGGCGGTCGTGCTGCTCGAGCGTCGGTCCCACGCCGAGGCGCGCGGGGCCCGCATCCGGGCCGTGGTCGACGGCTGGGCGACGAGCAACGACGCCTTCCACCTGTCCAAGCCCTCGGGCGACGGTCTCGAGTTGGCCATGCGCTGGGCCATCGAGCACGCCGGACGCACCCCGGACGAGATCGCCCACGTCAACGCCCACGCCACGGGCACCGGCACCGGCGACGTGGTGGAGGCCGAAGCGATCCGGCGGGTCTTCGGCGACCGTTCCCTCCCGGTGACGTCGGTCAAGGGGGTCACCGGGCACTCGCTGGCGGCCGCCGGGGCGTTCGAGACCGCCATCGTGGCACTCAGCTTCGAGCACGCCCTGCTCCCGCCGACGGCCGTCGAGCTCGAGCTCGATCCGGCGGTCGGGCTCGACGTCGTCAGCGGCTCGCCACGTCCGTGGACGCCAGGTCCGACGCTGAAGAGCTCGTTCGGCCTGGGCGGGCAGAACGCAGCGATCGTCCTGTCGCCTCCCACGGCCTGAGCACGCCGACGGCGACCGCCACCGCCGGCGCGCTCCACGACAGCGGATCACCGATCTGCCCGGAGCCCACTGCCGTGAGCACGCACCAGGCCGCCAGGGCCAAGGCCCAGACCGTCGAGCGTCGCGCCGACCGGTCGGCGGCGATCACCCCCCACGCCAACAGCGCCAGGAGCACGGCGGCGCCCGCCAGACGGATCCCGGCGCCACCGGCGCCGATCGGATCGCGCAGCGCAGCGCGCACCGTCTCGGCCACGTAGGGGAACCCGAACGTCGTCGCCGTGTAGTTGACCCAGCCCGCCACCGTCAGCAGCGCACCGAGCAGCACCATGGCGACGGGCCGGATGACGTCGCGATCGGCACGTCGGGCACGCACCGCCACCACCGCACCGAGCACCACGAGGCCGAACAGGGCGTCGGGCCGGCCGAGGCCCGCCAACCCGAGGCAGACGCCGACCGCCAGCAGCCCTCCCCAACCCGGGAGGCCACGCCCGACGATGGCCACGGCCACCAGCACGAACAGCGCCGCCAGCAGCTCGTTCAGCGACAGCGCCCAGCAGGCGGGCACCACCGCCACCAGCCAGGCCGCCACCACAGCGGCTCGCTGGCCCGACAGTCGCCAGGCGGCGAGCGCGGCCATGGCGATCACGAGCAGCGACACCACGAGCGACACGAGCTTGGCGCTCAACGGCAGGTAGGCGGCCAGGCCGACGCCGAAGGGCGGCCACAACGCCGTCGGCACCGCCCCACCGCCGGCATCGAGGCTGTAGGTCGTGCCCAGCCGGAGGTTCTGGATCAACGGGACGGTCTCGCCCGGGAGTGCACCGGGAGCGGCGGCGAACCGTACGACGGCGCCGACGCCGACCGCCAAGCCGATGGCGCCGAGCCGTGCCAGGCCGACCGAGATGTCGGTGCGTGCCGCCACCCGCCACCGACGCAACAGCACGCCCGGCGGAGCCGTCGCAGGCGCCTGCACGGTCGGGGGCCGCTCCGTGACGGCGTACATCATCGTGGCGATGGCGAAGAACACGCCGGCGAAGCTGCCGAACTGGGCCGCGTACCGTCGGGCCTGGGCATACAGGATCGACGGATCTGCCTCGGTCGGCGCCACGAGCACCGACGACACGAACGCCGCCCCCACGATCAAGGCCAGCGTGGCGAAGGCGAACGGCCGGCCCGGGTCGGGGTTGAAGCGCACGGTGACGATGGCCAGCGCCGCGGTGACGATCGTGAACCACGGGCCGACGAACAGGTAGGCCAGCACGATCGCCAACACGAAGATGACGACGGCGGCCCGGAACGTGAGCGGGCGGGGCGGGGTCGCCGACTCGGCACCGAGCAGGCCGAGGCGACGCCAGATGGCCCGGGCGGTACGCCCCGCGGTGCGCCCCGGCCGGGGGGTCGGCGCCGGTCCGGAGGAGGTCACGACCGCTCCTCGGGGCGACGGCGCCAGGGCGCGCCGGGCGGGACGACGAAGATCACGACGCAGGTCAGCAACCCGACGGCGGTCACGACCAGCGACAGCCCGAAGATCAGCTGGCCCCGGTAGCGCAGCTCGACCGCCTCGGCGCTGTCGACGTCGTCGAGCCGCCATCCGCTGAGCGTGTCGAGCATCACGGCCTGATCGCCGGGACCGCCACCGGACCCGGCGACCCACCCCTTGGCGTAGCCCTGCTCGAGGATCAACGTCGCCGGTCCGTCGGTGTCGGCCTCGACCTCGATGCGGGTGGGCGACTGCCAGTCGACCGCGGCAGCACCGGGCGCGTCACGACCCCCGACCTGGACGGGCAGGCGCGCCGTGTCGACGCGCAGCTCGTCGATGCCCGTGCCGGGACCGCTGTCGATCCGGTGCGGGCCGGCGGTCAGCTCGAGGTCCTCGCACGACCGGTAGGCGAGCGACTCGCCGGCGCGCAGCGCGCCGACCGTGCCGTCGACGAACACGGGAACCGCTCGCTCGACACCGTCAGGACCGGTGATGCGGATCCCGATGTCGTGGCAGCCCGCCAGCGCGGTGTCATCGGCGGGCAGCGGCTCGTTGGGTACGCCGTCGAGGGTGATCTCGGCGAGCGACACCCGCCCGCCCCCGAGGCCAGCGGTCGGGTTCTCGAGGTCGGCGACACGCACGTCGACCCGATCGGTGCGCACGGGCGCGAACGACGCCGAGGCCACCCAGCACGAGCTGTCGGGCGCGCCGCCGGGGCAGGGCGACACCTGCTCGGGCACCAGATCGACGACCTGGTCGCCGATCGTGGCCTCCCATCGCTGCACCGGGACGCCCGTCGACGTCGGCGTCGTGAGGGTGACCGAGCCCACCTCGCGTTCGGGGAGTCGGACGCGCATCGTCTCGCCGACGCGGGCCGACGCCGTCCATGCGGTGCTCAGGTCGCCGTCCACGGCGAAGGTGGCGGCGCGCTCGGGCGCGCCTTCGGCCCGCCGATCGCTCGTGGCACCGACCGGTCGCCCGAGGATGGCGTCGAGCAGGGCGTCGGTCGTGCCGGTGGTGTAGCGCAACGTGCCGCCGACCGTGTACGTGTCGGTGCGCAGGATCTCGATGCGCCGCCGCAGCGCCGTCTCCTCGGACGCCTCGCCGTAGCCCAGCCAGCGACGCATGAGGTAGGCGGTGGGCGTGTTCTCGAGAGCAGTGGCCACGCGCTCGTCTGCACGCGAGGCGCGCAGCACGTCATCGGGCGCCTCGACGTACTCGGTGAGGTCGATGCCGGGGAACGAGATGTCCGCGATCCCGAACTGCCGCGCCGTGCCGGCGATGCCCGAGAGGCGGACCTCGACGAAGTCGGTGCTGCGCGCCGGGAACTCGACGTCCACGCTGCGTACGGGGAACGGCCCGTCGAGCGCGCCCTTGGTCAGATCGATCTGCTCGACCGTGCCGTCCGAGAACGCCACCTCGGCGCGGGTGATCCCGTCGTTGGTACCGACGACGTTCGCCACGTCGATGTGCATCTGGTTGATCGTCTCGGCCCCGCGGAAGTCGACCCGCAAGGCGCGGCCGCTGACACCGTCGCTGCGGCGCAGCACCACCTGCGTCGACGGATCGCCGTCGAAGGCGTTCGACGGACGGCTCCACGGGCGCGAGCCCGACACCGCGCGCTGGGCGCCGCTCAACTTGATGGTGTCGGCGTCGGGGAACCACGCCACCGACTCGGCGGTCTCGTCACCGAAGAGCGTCCGCGGCGCGCGATCGAGCTCCTCGCCGTCCGCCAGCGTGTGCGAGTAGTCCGGCTCGTAGCTGAGCATCACGCGCAGGCGTCGGCGGTTGGTGTCGGTGATCACCAGTGGCGACCCGGCCTCCAGTCGCTCGGCCAGCTGATCCGGCTCCAGCGAGGCGGTGTACTCGACCGGCGGCCCGCCGTCGGGCAGCAGCGACGACTGCGCCAGTGACGGGTAGGCCCAACCGTCGCCCGAGACCAGCAGCGAGGGTTGGTCGGCGACGAGGCGGACGATCGAGCCGTCGACGCCTCCGATGCGGTAGATCTCGACCGGCGGAAGCGTTCGCTCCTCGTCGGCGATCGGTCCCGTGTCGTCGGGAGCTGTCGTGAACTCGCCGGGCGCACCGAAGGTGGCGACCGGCTCGAGCTCGGGATCGGCGCGCAGGCGGCTGTACTCCGCCGGGCGGGGCCGTCCGAGGTCCTGCCAGTCCAGGTCGTTGCGGATCACGACGTACTCGATGCCCAGGCGGCGAGCGATCGGCGCCAGCGTGCCGGTGACGTAGGTCCGATCCGAGGCGCCGAACGAGATCGCCTCGAGCAGGTTGGCGGTCTCCGGCGTGGTGAGCGGCACGCCGGTGGCCACGGCGTGCGGTCGCGCCAGCAACGAGTCGAAGATGTCATCGCC
>JAGQTE010000350.1 GCA_020439175.1 Acidimicrobiales bacterium
ATCACGACCTCCGCCAACGACACGATCGCCCCCATCCACGACCGCATGCCGGTGGTGCTGCCACCCGATGCGTGGGAGCCGTGGCTCGATCCCACGGTCGATGACATGGACCTGCTCCAGTCGTTCCTCGTGCCCGCCCCGAACGAGCTCATCACCATGCACAAGGTCAGCACCGAGGTGAACAGCGTGCGCAACAAGGGTGCCGAGCTCGTCGAGCCGCTGCCGCAGTGACCATGACCCTGCGTCGCCGTGTCGACGCCTCCGTCCTGCGCTGGCAGGCCCGCCTCGACAGCGCCTGGGCCGACCGGGTGGTCCCGTGGGCCACCGCTGCCGGCCTCTTCGTCGTCCTGGCGCTCCTGGCCCTTGCCCACGCCCGGTCGCTCGAGTCGCCGGTCGACCTCGCCGGCTACTCCCAGGCTGCCTGGCTGATCCAGCAAGGCCTCGACCCGGTCATGACGGCCACCACCGACCTGCCGGTGCTGTCCCAGCAGGCCGCCTTCCTGTTCGTCCCGCTGGCGTGGGCGATCAGCCCGTTGCCGATCGCCCCTGCGCTGCTCGTCATCCAGTCGGCCGCGCTCGCCATCGGCGCCGTGCCGGTCTGGAAGATCGCCCGCCGACACGCCAACCTCCGCACCGGCGGCGCCGGCGCGCTGCTGTTCGCCTACTGCTTCTACCCGGCGGTGCACAACCTCAACCTCGACGGCTTCCACCCCGAGACGATCGCCCTGCCGGCGCTGCTCTTCGGCATCTACTGGGGCATGGCCGACCGGTGGCGGCTGTTCATGGCCATGTGCGTGCTCGTCGTGCTCACGCGCGCCGACCTCGGCCTGGCCGTCGCCGGGCTCGGCGGGGTGCTCGTGCTCAACAAGCACCCGCGCCGGGGTGCGCTGACGATCGTCGCCGGCACGGCCTGGACCGTGCTCGCCATCGCCGTCATCCAACCCCACTACGCCTCGGGCGACTTCCCGCACCTCGACGCCTTCGCCGCCTTCGGCGACACGCCGCTCAGCGCCCTGTGGGGGATGATCGTCCATCCCGGTCAGGTGCTCGGGCAGCTGATCAGCGAACAGAACTTCCAGCTCCTCGTCTTCCTGCTGGCGCCGGTGCTGTTCCTGCCGCTGCTCGCCCCCCGCTACCTGGTGCCGATCCTGCCGCTGCAATTCCTCTACATGCTCGCCGACGTGCCCTCGTCGGCCGTCTTCGGCCAGCAGACCGTCGCCATCACGGCCTTCGTCTTCCTCGCCACCGCCTTCGCACTCGCCAAGATCGGCCGCCTCGGCGTCGAGAAGATCATCGTGGACCGGCGGGTCCTCTACGCCCTGGTGCTCGCCTCGACCGTGTTCTTCATCCACGACGCCGCCGCGTCGCCGTACCGAGCGCCGTGGAACTGGGGCGGCCGTGACGTCGTCGACCAGGCCCGGGTCAACGCCGCCGAGTCGTTCCCCGACGACGCCGCCGTGCGCGCCTCGCCGTCGCTGCTGTCGCTGCTGGCACAGCGCGAGGAGGTGTTCCCGCTCGACGCCGGTGACCGGCCCGACGGCGCCGCTGCCGCCGACGGCGTGGACGTCGTCGTGCTCGACCAGTCGCAAGTGCCGGACTGGACGATCGTCGAGCAACAGGTCTTCCGCCTCCAGCTCGACTCCCTCGGCTTCGACAAGGTCTCCGAAGCGGAAGGGATCGAGGTGTTCGTCCGGCGCGACTCAGCCGCCGCTGCCGAGGGCGGCCCGTAGCCGCTGCGCCGCGTCGTCGAGTGCGGCCGGGTCCGGGTTGGCGTCGGCGTTGGCGAAGTCCAGGTCGTGCACCCCGCGGATCGGCACGACGTGGATGTGCAGGTGCGGCACCTCCAGCCCGGCGATCATCATCCCCACCTTCACCGGCGAGAACACCTCCTGCTGGGCCACCGCCACCCGCTGCGCCACGGTCATCAGGTGGGCGTTCAGCTCCGGTGGCGCATCCACCCAGTGGTCGATCTCCTCGATCGGCACCACGAGCGTGTGCCCGGGCTGCAACGGCGCGATCGACAAGAACGCCACGCAACGCTCGTCACGGTGCACGAACCGTCCGGGGAGCTCACCATCGATGATCTTCGTGAAGACGCTGGCCATGAGGCCATGGTAGGACCCCTAACATCGACGCCATGGAGGACGTGGAGGCGGCACCGACACGCCGCACCGGGGAGGACCGCATCCTCACCGTCCCCAACCTCATCACCGTCGGGCGCCTCGCCTTCCTGCCCGCCTACGTGTGGCTCCTCGCCCAGGACAACCTCGCCGCCGCGGCGGCGCTGCTCGCCGTCCTCGGCGCCACCGACTGGTGTGACGGCTACATCGCCCGCCACTTCAACCAGGTCTCCAACCTCGGCAGGCTCATCGACCCCACGGCCGACCGCATCCTGTTCTTCGTCGGCATCGGCGGCATCATCTGGGTCGGGGGCGCCCCGCAGTGGTTCTCGATCATCGTGCTGGCCCGCGAGGTCATCGTGGCCGGCATCACCGTGACCTTGCTGGCACTCGGCGCCAAACCGGTCGAGGTCACCTGGTTCGGCAAAGCGGGAACGTTCGCGCTCATGTTCGCCTTCCCCCTCTTCCTCGCCGGCTCGAGCGACATCGTCGGGCACGAGATCTTCTGGGCCCTCGGCTGGCTCGCCGGCCTCCCCGGCCTGGTCCTGTCGTTCTACGCCTGGTACCGCTACCTGCCGGTGTGGCGCGACGCATTGGCAGACGCCCGATTGGCAAAGGAGCCCGCATGAAGGCCGTGATCATGGCCGGAGGCGAGGGCACCCGCCTGCGCCCCCTCACCTCGAACGCCCCCAAGCCGATGCTGCCGCTGGTCAACCGGCCGATGATGGAGCACGTCATCGACCTGCTCAAGCGCCACGACATCACCGAGATCGTCGTCACGGTCGCCTTCATGGCCAACGCCATCGAGACCTACTTCGGCGACGGGTCCGAATTCGGCGTGTCCATCACCTACGCCCGCGAGGAGTCACCGCTGGGCACGGCCGGCTCGGTGCGCAACGCCGCCGACCAGCTGACGGAGCGCTTCCTCGTCATCTCCGGCGACGTGCTCACCGACGTCGACCTCGGCCAGATCATCGCCTTCCACGAGGCCAACGACGCCCTGGCGACCATCGGGCTCGCCCACGTCGACAACCCGCTCGAGTTCGGGATCGTGATCACGACCGAGGACGGCCGCATCGAGCGCTTCCTGGAGAAGCCGACCTGGGGCCAGGTCTTCTCCGACGCCATCAACACCGGCATCTTCGTGCTGGAGCCCGAGGTCTTCGACTGGATCGCCCCCGAACGCCAGGTCGACTTCTCCGGTGAGGTCTTCCCGGCGTTGCTCGACGCAGGCAAGCCCCTCTACGGCTGCGTCACCGAGGGCTACTGGGAGGACGTCGGCACGCTCGAGGCCTACCTCGCCGCCCACCAGGACATCCTCGACGGCAAGGTGGCCGTCACCGTCGGTGGCTTCGACATCGGCGGCGGCATCTGGATGGGGGAGGGGGCCGACGTGCACCCCGACGCCGTCATCGAAGGTCCGGCCGTGATCGGCGACAACTGCCGCCTCGAGGGCGGCGCCCGCGTCGGGCCCTACGCCGTGCTCGGCCTGTCGACCCGCGTCCGCGCCGACGCCGCCGTCGAGCGCACCGTCGTACACGACAACTCCTACATCGGCAGCGGCGTCCGCCTGCGAGGCACCCTGGTCGGCCGCAGCTGCGACCTGCGCTCCGGTGCGCGTTGCGACGAGGGCGTCGTGCTCGGCGACCAGTGCTTCGTCGGTGAGGACGCCGTGCTCGCCAGCGGCGTGAAGGTGTACCCGTTCAAGACCATCGAGTCCGGCGCCATCGTCAACGACTCGCTGGTGTGGGAGTCGCGCGGCGCCCGGACCCTGTTCGGCCGCACCGGCGTCACCGGCCTGTCGAACGTCGACATCACCCCCGAGTTCGCCACCAAGGTCGCCATGGCCTACGGGACCATGCTCAAGAAGGGCACCACCGTCGTCACGTCGCGCGACTCGAGCCGCTCGGCGCGCATGCTGAAGCGCTCGATGATGGCGGGGCTCAACGCTGCCGGCATCGACGTGGAGGACCTCGAGGTCGGCTCGGTTCCGGTGACCCGCTTCATCGTGCGCCGGCCGGCGGTGTCCGGCGGCATCACCGTCCGCCTCGACCCGTACGATCCGCAGAGCGTCACCGTCCGCTTCTTCGACGGCGACGGCCTCGACATCACCGAGGACACGCAGCGCAAGATCGAGCGCCAGTTCAGCCGTGAGGACTACCGGCGGGTGTTCCCGGGCGAGATCGGCGACATCGGCTTCGCCCCGCGGGCGCTCGAGCACTACGCCACCGCGCTCGAAGGCACCGTCGACGTGGAGCGGATCCGCTCGGCCGGCTTCAAGGTGGTGATCGACTACGCCTACGGCTCGACCTCGTTCTCGATGCCGAACGTGCTCGCCAAGCTCGGGCTCGAAGCGCTGGCCGTCAACCCGTTCGTCTCGACCGCCGGCCTGCTCGGGCGGCCCGAGCTCGACCAGCACGCGGCCGACGTCGCCGAGCTCGTGCGGGCATCGCGCAGTCAGCTGGGCGCCGTCATCGACCCGGGCGGCGAGCAGATCCTGCTGATCGACAACACCGGGCACGTGCTCACCCACCTCGAGGCCCAACTCGCCTTCTTGACGCTGATCGACGGGGCGCTCGACGGCGACCGCGTGGTGCTGCCGGTCAACAGCTCCGCCGCCGCCATCGCCCTCGTCGAGGCGGCGGGTCACGACGTCGAGCTGTCGAAGCTCTCCAACCCGGCGTTGATGGAGGCGGCGATGGCACCGGGCGTCGGCTTCGGCGCCAACGCAGACGGCGGCTTCATCTTCCCGAGGTTCCTACCGGCCTTCGATGCCGCCGCTGCCTTCGTCAACATGCTCGACCTCCTGGCGCACCACGAGACGACCCTTGCCGAGGTGGTGGCCGGACTGCCCCGGGTGCATCAGCACCATGCCTCGGTCGTCACGCCGTGGGACCAGAAGGGCGCCGTGATGCGCAGCCTCATGGAGTTGGCCAAGGGGCACGACGTCGACCTGATCGACGGCGTGAAGATCCACCACGACGGCGGCTGGGCGCTGGCGTTGCCCGATCCGGAGGAGCCCATCACCCACGTCTGGGCCGAGGCGGCGAGCGACGTCGACGCACGCCGTCTGGCCGAGGAGTACGTGAGGCGCATCCGTCAGCTGCTGCGCTAGGTTTCGCACCCATGGAGATCCCCGCCGACCTGCGGTACGCGACCGACCACGAGTGGGCCCGCGTGACCGACGGAACCGCCCGCATCGGCATCACGGACTACGCCCAGGACGCCCTGGGCGACGTGGTGTACCTCGAGATCCCCGAGGTCGGCGCGTCGGTGACCGCCAGCGACAAGATCTCCGAGGTCGAGTCGACCAAGTCGGTCTCGGACATCTACGCGCCGCTGTCGGGGACGATCACCGCCGTCAACCCCGCCTTGGAGGAGCAGCCGGAGCTGGTCAACAGCGACCCCTACGGCGAGGGTTGGATCTGCGAGATCGAGCTCTCGGACGCCTCGGAGGTCGACGGCCTGCTCGATGCCGACGGCTACCGGGCGCTCACCGAGAGTTGACGGCGGGCGGTTCGGGACGGTGGCTGACGTCTTCTGCAACAACTGCGGGCACAAGAACCCTCTCGGGTCCAACTTCTGCTCGTCGTGCGGGGCCGTCCTCGAGACCCACACGCCCGACTCGACGACGATCACCTTCCATCCCACGCTCCCGAGCGACCCGATCGACGACGATGTGTCCGTCCCGCTCGACGACCTGCCCGACTCGGGTGTGCTGGTCGTCAAGCGTGGCCCCAAGGCCGGCAGCCGCTTCCCGCTGGACCACGACGTGACGACGGCAGGTCGCCACCCCGACAGCGACATCTTCCTCGACGACGTGACGGTCAGTCGCCGCCATGCGGCGTTCGAGATCAGCGGCGGTGGCTGCACCGTGCGCGACGCCGGTTCGCTCAACGGCACCTATGTCAACCGTGAGCGCATCGACGAGCGTCGGCTCGAGCCCGGCGACGAGGTGCAGATCGGCAAGTTCAAGCTCGTCTACCTGGTGGGCACCGACTGATGAGCGACGGGAGCACCGGAACCGTGGGAGACGCCGAGCACCTGTCGATCGGCGAGGTGCTGCACCTGCTGCAGCAGGACTTCCCGGACGTCACGATCTCGAAGAT
>JAGQTE010000351.1 GCA_020439175.1 Acidimicrobiales bacterium
CTGATGATGACGCGCGTCCGCTGGGTCATCGACTACCGGGTGCGCACCACGCTGCACCGCTCCCTGGTGTCGGGCAGCCTCGACGAGCGCGACGAGGCCACCGGGCAGGTGGTCACCCGCGCCGTCACCGACCTCGGTCAGCTCAACAACGTCGTGTACCTGGTGCCGATCTTCACGGCGAGCGCGCCGGCGGTGCTGGCCGGCATGGCCTACCTCGGGTACCTGAACTTCGGCCTGATGCTGGTGACGTTCTCGTGCCTGCCGATCAACCTCTGGCTCGTCCTGCGCATCCGCAAGCGCATCGCCCGCCTGTCGTGGTTGCAGCTCCAGGAGACGGCCGAGGTCACCCGCGCCATCGACGAGCCGATCCGCGGCATCCGCGTCGTCAAGCTGTTCGGTCGTGAGCTGGCGGTCATCGAGGGGGTGCGGCGAGCCGCCCGCAACGCCTACCGCTTCGCCCTCACCCGGGTGCGAGTCCTCGCCCGCTACGGCGCCCTCTTGAAGGTCGTGCCGGCGCTGTCACAGGCGGCGCTGCTGCTGCTCGGCGCCCGCGCCATCGAGGGCGGCACGCTCACCAACGGCGAGTTCCTCGTGTTCTTCGTCGGCTCCG
Organism: Acidimicrobiales bacterium; assembly: GCA_020439175.1. Lineage (GTDB taxonomy): Bacteria > Actinomycetota > Acidimicrobiia > Acidimicrobiales > Acidimicrobilacustridaceae > JAGQTE01. The sequence goes on from JAGQTE010000351.1 coordinate 611, forward strand.
CCCAGGTCGTGTTCTTCGCCCAGTCGTTCACCGCCATCCTCGACCAGTGGAGCTTCGCCCGCACCGGGTCGAACCGCATCGGCGAGCTGGTCGACCCCGAGGGCGTCGGCGTCGGCGACCGCATGGTGGGCGACGACCGGCGGGCCGCCACCACCGACGACGCCTTCGGCCCGGCGCACCTCGGGTGGAGCTGTGCCGAGCTGGTGCTCGCCGCCGACGACCGGCGCACCCAGCCGTGCACCGCCACCGTGGCGCCGGGTACCTCGGCGCTGGTCCGGGCGCCCCGCCTGGTGGGGCTGCCCACGATCGGCGCCACCCTCGTCGGCCGCCAGCTCCCCGCCGCCGGCACGGTCTGGGTCGAGGAGACCGACCTGCACGACCTGCCCGTCGCCGAGGCCCGCACCAAGCTGCGCCTCCTCGACAGCGAGCCGTACCTGTTCTCCCGCTCCGTGCGCGACAACCTCCTGCTCGGCGCCCGCGGCGCCGACGTCGACGACGACGCCATCGCCCGTGCCCTGGCGGCGTCGTGCGCCGACGAGGTCGTCGCCACCCTGCCGGGCGGCCTCGACGAGGTGCTCGGCGACCGGGCCATGAACCTCTCGGGCGGCCAGCGCCAGCGGCTGGCCCTGGCCCAGGCGCTGCTGGCCGAGCCGCGGGTGCTGGCGCTCGTCGAGGCGCTGTCCGGCGTGCACGCAGCCATGGAGGCCCAGATCCTCGGCCGCATCACCGAGGCCTACCCCGACACGGCGGTGCTGTACCTGAGCGCCCGGCCCTCGGCGGCGTCCGCCGTCGACCAGACCATCGACCTGGTGATGGCCGTCGACGAGGTGGCGGCGCGTGCCGCCGACCCGGTCGGCGCCGACGTGCTGGTCGCCGCCACCGCCGAGGAGGCGGCCGAGCGCGCCGAGGTGCTGGCCGAGGCAGCGGCGCACACCACCGAGCTGCCGCGCTGCGGCGACGACGCCGACCGGCGCGACGTCGAGCCGAGCGTGCGCAGCCTGGCGTCGCCGTTCCGCCGCCTGATCGTGCTGGCCACCACGCTGATGCTGGCCATCACCATCATCGACCTGGCGCCGCAGTACCTGTTCGGTGAGGTCAACGACGCCATCGACGCCGGCAGCGGCGACACCAACCGCTACGCCTACGCCCTCGTCGTGCTCGCCGGGCTCTCGGCGCTCGGCACCTGGTGCTTCGACATCCTCGCCGCCCAGCTCGCCAACGGGATGCTGTACCTGCTGCGCATCCGGCTCGTGCGCCGCCTCACCCGCCTCGGCCTCGCCTACTACGACCGCGAGCTGCCCGGCTACGTCGCCACCCGCGTGCTGCACGACCTCGACGAGATCACGGCGTTCGCCCGCGCCGTGGCCACGCGCCTCGTCGTCGTCGGCCTGTCGCTCGTCGCCGCCGTCGTGGCCATGAGCATCATCGGCGCCCAGCTCGTCGTGCTGATCGGCGCCATCGTGCTCACCGCCATCGTCGTCACCGCCGTCGAGATCCCGATCGCCCGCCGCGCCTACCTGCGCCAGCGCGCCGCCCTCGGCGACGTCATCGCCCGCCTCGAGGAGGACTACAACGGCCGCGTTGCCATCGAGGCCGCCGCCGCCGCCGACGAGGCCGTCGCCAGCTTCGACCAGCTCGCCGTGCGGCTGCGGCGCGCCGAACGCCACAGCGCCCTCGTCGCCGGCGGCTACACGATGGCCATCCAGTGGATCGCCGAGATCGGCGGCGCCCTGATCATGTGGCGCTCCGGGATGCTCGTGCTCGGCGGCGCCCTCACCCTCGGGGCGATGCTCACCGTGCGCCTGTACCTGGCCCGGGCGCTGCAACCGATCCAGGAGCTCGGCGGCCTCGTCCAGCAGTACCTGCGCGCCAAGGTCAGCTTCGACCGCCTGCACCAGCCCTACGAGGCGGCCATCCTGCCGGTCGAGCGGCCCGATGCCACCTCGACCGAAGCGCTGCGCGGCGACATCGTCCTCGACGGCGTCGGCTTCGCCTACCCGGGCACCGAGCGCCAGGTCCTCACCGACGTGTCGCTGCGCCTCCCCGAGGAGCAGACCATCGCCGTCGTCGGCCCGACCGGCGCCGGCAAGTCGACGCTCGCCAAGCTGATCACCCGGGTGTACGACCCCGACGCCGGCGCCGTGCGCGTCGGCACCACCGACTTGCGCGACCTCACGGTGGCGTCGGTGCGGGCGCGCATCGGGGTGGTGCCCCAGGAGCCGTTCCTGTTCGCCGGCACGATCGCCGACAACGTCGCCTACGGCCGGCCCGACGCCACCCGCGCCGAGATCGACACCGCCATCGCCGCCGTCGGCGCCACCGAGGGTCTCGCCGGCCTGGCGGGCGGGCTCGACGCCGTCGTGCTCGAGGAGGGGATCAACCTCACCCCCCAGCAACGCCAGCTCACCGCCCTGGCGCGGGCGTGGCTCGTCGGGCCGGACATCCTGGTGCTCGACGAGTCGACGTCGGCCCTCGACGAGGACACCGAGCTGCACGTCCTCGACGCCCTGCGCCGGCGCCACGGCACCACGATCTTCGTCACCCACCGCGAGCAGGTGGCAGCCGCCGCCGACCTGCGCCTGCTCGTCGACGGGACGCCGCGCTTCGATGCCGACCCACCCCGCGCACCGGTCTCGGCCTAGGGTCCACCCCGGCGGCGACACGACCGAACCAGAGTGCCGGGGGGCGCACGACATGGCCAGCATCGACAGACGGCGGTTCCTGGTGGGGAGCCTCGGGGTGATGAGCGCCGCGGCGCTCGCCTCGTGCACCACCGAGTCGGGCTCGAGCTCCGGAGCAGGAGGCGGCGAAGGCGGCGGCACGAACGCCGCCGGGGGGCCGGTGCCGCCGGCGTCGCTCGCCGACGCCTTGGCGGCGCCGGGGACGCCGGGCCTCGTCGACGAGGCGTGGTACCAGGGGCGCGTCGACGAGTACCTCCAGTTCGCCACCACCGACCTCGACCCGGCCAGCCTCACCCAGATCGCCGCCTTCCTCATCCGGGCGCGGCGCGAGCCGGACTTCGTGTGGGACCCGAGCCAGGTCACCGTCGACACCCTCGCCGACACCTGGGAGCAGATCGACACCTGGCAGGACACGCGCGACTTCCGCATCATGTACCTGCACTGGCTCGCCGCCCTCGGCGAGGGCGACACGCCGACCACCCGTCTCGACCCGAGCGTCATCGCCGCCATCGACGAGCGCTTCGCCGCCAACCGCTACCGCTACGACGATCCGCTCCCCGCCGACCGCCTCGACGAGCAGTGGTTCTGGTCCGAGAACCACATCCTGATCATCGCCGCCGACGAGTACCTCGCCGGCAAGCGCCTACCGGACACGACCTTCGCCGTCACCGGCATGACCGGCGCCGAGCACGCGGCGCGGGCCCGGCCCGTGATCCTCGACTGGGTGGGTGAGCGGGCCGAGTTCGGGTTCTTCGAGTGGCACTCGCACGTGTACATGCTCAAGAACATCTCGCCGCTGATCATGCTGGCCGAGCTCGACGACGACCCCGAGATCGTGCGCGCCGCCGGGATGGCGCTCGACCTGGCGCTGCTCGACATGGCGGCGCACACCCACCGCGGCACGTTCACGGCGTCGCGCGGGCGCACCTACAAGAAGGACAAGATGTCGGCGCGCGACGAGGACGTGTTCAGCACGAACAAGCTCCTGTTCGACGACACCGACCTGGCGTACACGTCCAAGGGCGACGGCGGGGCCACCTACTTCTGCGCCGCCGCCCGGTACCGACCCCCGCAGACCATCGTCGACATCGCCACCGCCGACGCGCCCGGCGTCACGGCCGAGCGCCACGGCATCTTCGTCGACGGCTCGGTGCCGGTGACCGACGACCCCGAGGCGCCGTACGGCTACGACTTCGCCGACCCGGCGAACCTGTCGTTCTGGTGGTCCCAGGGCGCCGTGGGCATGTGGCAGGTCGCCGACATCTCGCTGTCGGAGGCCAAAGAGCACCGGCTGCTCGAGACCGAGCTGCTGGCCCAGGTCAAGGTGCTCGTCGAGCTCAACGGCTCGGATCCGGACCGGGTCAAGGCCTGGGAGCAGGCCAACCACGCCATCGTGAACTTCGGCCACCTGCGCGAGGCCAACACCTACGCCTGGCGCGGCGACGAGGTGGCGCTGGCGTCCGTGCTCGACCACCGCTTCGGCCAGATGCGCGACCAGGTGCACGCCTGGCAGGCCACGATCGACGCCGACGCCCTGGTGTTCACCACCCACCCGCGCAACGGTCCGGCGGCGACGACCGAGTGGGGCAAGGACGACTCGCCCGGCTACTGGACCGGCGAGGCGTCGATGCCGCGCAGCGCCCAGCACGAGCGCACGGCGATCCACATCTACCAACCGGCGTGGGACGCCACCACCGACGACCTGCTGTGGTCCGTGTTCGGCTACCGGCCCTTCACCCACGCCTACGTCCCGCAGGACCACTTCGACGAGGTGACCCAGGACGGCAACTGGACGATCGCCCGCAAGGGCGGCGCCTGGATCGCCCTGTGGTCGTGGCGCACGCCGACGTGGAAGGTCTACGACCCGGCGACGACGGCGACGCGCGACATGGTGCAACCGTTCGACCTCGTCGCCGAGGGCGGGCCCGACAACGTGTGGATCGTCGAGGTCGGCGAGCAGGCGCTCGACGGCGACTTCGCCGCCTGGCGCTCGACGATCGCCGCGGCGCAACCGACCGTGGAGCGCACCGACGACGGCTTCACCGTGGCGTGGACGTCGCCGTCGGCGGGCGAGGTGACGTTCGGGTCGACGACACCGTTCACGGTCGCCGGCGAGGAGGTGGCCCAGGCCGACTTCCCGCGCCACGACTCGCGCTTCGGCACGGTCGACCGGTTGGCGACCACGTATGCCCTCGCCTCCGACGACGCCACGCTGGCGCTCGACTTCGCCGCCATGACCCGCACCGTGGGCTGAGGGGCCGCCACCCGTAGGGTGGACGGCGATGTCCGACGCAGCCGGCGACACCCGCACCGAGTCCGATGCCCTCGGCACGATCGAGGTGCCGGCCGATCGGCTGTGGGGGGCGCAGACGCAGCGGGCGCTGACGCACTTCGCCGTCGGCACCGACCGGATGCCGATCGAGGTGATCCGCGCCTACGCCGTCGTGAAGCTGGCGGCGGCGCGGGTCAACGTGCGCGACGGCCGGTTGCCCGAGGAGCTCGGCGCGCTGATCGAGCGGGCGTGCCAGGAGGTGCTGAACGGCACGCTCGACGACGAGTTCCCGATCGGCGTGTTCCAGTCCGGCTCGGGCACGCCCACGAACATGAACGTCAACGAGGTCATCGCCAACCGGGCCAACGTGTTGGCCGGCGGTGCGCTCGGCGCCAAGGAGCCGGTGCATCCGAACGATCACGTCAACATGGCGCAGTCGACCAACGACACCTTCCCGACGGCGATGCACGTCGCCGCCGTCGACGCCGTCACCCGTGACCTGCTGCCGGCGCTCGGAGCGTTGCGCGAGGCGCTCGACGCCAAGGCCCGGGCGTGGGCCGACGTGGTCAAGATCGGTCGCACCCACCTCCAGGACGCCACCCCGATCACCGTCGGCCAGGAGCTGTCGGGGCACGTCGCCCAGCTCGACGACGCCATCGCCGACGTGCGCGGCGGCCTCGACGGCGTGCTGCGCCTGGCCATCGGCGGCACCGCCGTCGGCACCGGGCTCAACGCGCCGGCGTCGTTCGGCGCCGATGTCAGCGCCGAGATCGCCGCCCGCACAGGCCACCCGTTCGTCCCGGCGCCCAACCCCTTCGCGGCGCTGGCGTCGATCGACGACATCGTGCGCCTGTCGGCGCGGCTGCGCAGCCTCAGCGCCGCGCTGTTCAAGCTGGCCAACGACATGCGCTGGCTCGGCTCGGGCCCGCGTGCCGGGCTCGGCGAGCTGCACCTGCCCGCCAACGAGCCCGGCAGCTCGATCATGCCCGGCAAGGTGAACCCCACCCAGGCCGAGGTGCTGCTGCAGGTCTGCGTCGCCGTCACCGGCCTCGACACGACCGTGCACCTCGCCGGCTCCGAGGGCAACCTCCAGCTCAACGTGTTCCGGCCGGTCGCCATCGACGCCGTGCTGCGCGCCGTGCGCCTGCTCGCCGACGCCACCGGCACGTTCCGCGCCCACCTCGTCGAGGGCCTCGAGATCGACCGGGTGCAGCTCGAGCGCAACGTCGAGCGCTCGGTCATGTTGGTCACCGCCCTCACGCCGACCATCGGCTACGACAAGGCTGCCGCCATCGCCCACCTCGCCGTCGCCGAGGACCTCCCCTTGCGCGACGCGGCGCTGGCGTCGGGCCACATCAGCGCCGCCGACTTCGACCGCATCGTCGTCCCACGCGACCTCACCACGCCGGGCCGCCCCGACGAGGCCTGACGCCGGCGACGAGCGGCCGACTCGACGACCGCGGCTCCAGGAACCGAGCGCCGGCTACAGGAAGATGTCGAGGAAGCCCCCGACGAGCAGCCCCACGCCGGCGCCGGCAACGACGTCGAGCGGGTTGTGGGCCCCGACGTAGACCCGGCCGATCATCACCAGCGCCACCAGGACGAACGGCACGAACAACGTGGCGCCGGGGATGTCGTTGTAGACGACCGTGGCGATGGCGGCGACGAGGATGACGTGCCCCGACGGGAAGCTCATCCCCTCGGCGGGCACGTCGCCGCCGCGCAGCACGGCGTCGGGCTCGCTCGTGCCCGGTCGCTGCCGCACGCCGAGCCACGGTTCCATCTTGCGGCGCAGCAGCCGCTCGGCGCCGAGCTTGAGCAGCATCGCCAGCACGACGGCGACCGCCATCTCGCCGTCGCGGTAGGCCCAGGCGATGGCCAGGCCGGCGAGGGTGCCGACGACGAGGTTGCCGAGCTGCATCGGCAGCCACAGCACGTACAGCAACCATCCGGGCAGGGTGTTGAGCGCCCGGAACACCCGTTGCTCGGCCGGGTGGATCACCGGGTGGCTGGCCCCGGCGACCGCCAGCGCCGTCAGCACGGCGCCGAGCACGATCAGCCCGACGGTCGACAGCCAGATCTCCACGGGCCGGCCGGACCTCAGGCCAGGTGGCCGCGGAGGAAGGCGCCGATGGCGGCGACCGCGGCGTCGGCCTCCGGGACGAGCTCGCCCGGGAACGCCGGGAAGACGTGGATCATCTCGGGCCACTCGTGCAGGTCGACGGCGACGCCCGCCGCCCGGGCCCGCTCGGCCAGCACCAGCGAGTCGCCCAGCAGCACCTCGCGGTCGCCGACGTCGATGCGCAACGGCGGCAGGCCGGCCAGGTCGGCGAAGACCGGCGAGGCCAGCGGGTCGGTGGCCTCGGCCCCGGCGAGGTAGTCGGCGGCCGACACGTCGAGCACCTCGGTCGCCACCCACGGGTCGGCGTCGGCCTTGGTGGTGTGCGTCTCGTGCGTGTGCGTGAGGTCGGCCCACGGCGAGATCGTCGCCACGGCGGCGGGCAGGGCCTGGCCGCGGCCGCGGGCCAGCAGCACCGTGGCGACGGCGAGGCCGCCGCCGGCGGAGTCGCCGGCGATCGCCACGTGGTCGGCGCCGAAGCGGCCGACGAGCTCGGCGAGCGCCGAGGCGGCATCCTCGACGGCGGCCGGGAACGGATGCTCGGGCGCCAGGCGGTAGTCGAGGGTGACGACGGCGACGCCGGTGGCGATGGCCAGACGACCGCCGAGGGCGCGGTGCGTGTTGAGCGACCCGACGGTGTAGGCGCCGCCGTGCAGGTAGAGCACCGCATGGGTGCGCGTCGCCGGGTCCGCGCCGGGCGGGTCGAGCCATTCGGCGGGCCGGCCGGCGACCGTCTCTGGTGTGACGCCGACTCCCTCGGGCGCCGGCACCGCGCCGGCCGTCGACTCGAGCGCGGCTCGCCGGGCTGCGATGTCGGTCGTGTGCAGGTCGATGCCGCCGAGCAGCTCGACGATGGTCTCGATCCCCGGGTGCGCCATGGGCCCGGAGGCTAGTGGCGCCTCACCCGTACCAGCCGACGACGTCGGCGATCACGTGCGCGTTCCCCGAGTTGTTGAAGATCGATGCCAGCCCGCCGTCGCCGACCTTGACCACCACCAGGTTCGGCACGGTCTGGCCGGCGTTCCAGTTGAGGCTCGAGGCCGTCGGCTTGGCGACGCCGGCCGGCCACACCGTCAGGTGCGACGCCGCCGTGCCACCCGTGACCGTGATGTTCAGCACCACGGCCTTGGCAGACTTCGGCACCGGGCCGGTGCTCGCCACCGTCACGTTGCGGGTCGAACCGGGACCCCACGGCGTCGCCGTCGTGCCCGTGCCGTCGCGCGAGTCGACGAGACGGTGCGGCAGGGTCGGATGGAACCGGTCA
>JAGQTE010000042.1 GCA_020439175.1 Acidimicrobiales bacterium
CCCGGCATCGAGGCCATCGAGGAGCAGTTGCTGGCGGTGGCCGACGGCGGGGACCCCGTCGTCATCGACGAGCTGCGCCTCGGGCCCGGCGGGCGGGGCGGCCGCGTGTACACGGCGTACGGGTTCCCGCTGCCCGGAGGCTCGGTCGGGCTGTCGTTGCACGACATCACCGAGCGGGTGATGGCCGCGGACGTCCTACGCCGCCAGGCGCTGCACGACGCGCTGACGGGCCTGCCGAACCGGACCCGCCTGACCGAGCGGCTGCGCGCCGTCATCGACGACACGCCCGAGGACGGGCACTGCGCGCTGCTGCTGATGGACCTCGACCAGTTCAAGGACGTCAACGACGCGCTCGGCCACGACCAGGGCGACCGCCTCCTGGTGGAGGTGTCCCGCCGGCTCCAGAAGGTGGTGCGCAACGCCGACACGATCGCCCGACTCGGCGGCGACGAGTACGCGGTGCTGCTGGCCGACGCCGGCGTCGACGAGGCCCGCAAGGTCGCCGACTACATCCGCCAGGTGCTCGAGCAGCCGTTCGTGCTCGGTGGCATCAGCATCCAGACCAACGCCAGCGTGGGCATCGCCGTGCATCCCGAGCACGCCGCCGATGCCGAGCTGCTGGTCCAGCGGGCGGACGTGGCGATGTACGCCGCCAAGCGAGGGCGGCGCGGGCTCGAGGTGTACGCGCCCGAGCACGACCAGTCCTCGGTGCGACGCCTCGCCCTGCTCGGCGAGCTGCGGCAGGCGATCGACGACGACCAGATGCGGCTGTTCTTCCAACCGACGCTGGACCTGCGCGCCGGCCGGGTCGTCGGGTGCGAGGCGTTGGTGCGCTGGGAGCACCCCGAGCACGGCCTGATGCCGCCGGGCGAGTTCATCGAGCTCGCCGAGGTGTCGGGCCTCATCCAGCCGCTGACCCGGTGGGTGGTCGACACCGCCCTGGCGCAGATCGCCACGTGGCAGGCGGCCGATCGCGAGCTCACCGTGTCGGTGAACCTTTCGGTGCGCAACCTGTACGACCGCGATCTCGTCCAGTGGCTGAGCGAGCGGATCGAGCACCACCAGGTGCCGGCGCAGCGGATCAAGATCGAGATCACCGAGAGCGAGCTCATGGACGACCCGATGCTCGCCATGGACATCCTCGGCCGCATCACCGCCATGGGCAGCTCGACGAGCATCGACGACTTCGGCACCGGCTACTCATCGCTCAGCTACCTCAAGCACCTGGCGATCGACGAGCTCAAGATCGACAAGTCCTTCGTCGCCACGATGTGCTCGGACGACAGCGACCTCACGATCGTGCGCTCGACGATCGACCTGGCGCACAACCTCGGCCTGACGGTCGTGGCCGAGGGCGTCGAGGACGGTCCGACCCTGGGACGGCTCGCCGAGCTCGGGTGCGACCGGGTGCAGGGGTACTACCTGAGTCGACCGCTGCCGATCGCCGACTTCGACCGGCTGCTCGCCGACGAGGACCACCTGGCCGCCATCTGCTCGCACCTGAGCGTCTAGGGTGCGCGCCCATGGGCGCCATGATCGAATTCCCCAGCAACGGCCACACCTGCGGCGGCTACCTCGCCATCCCCGAGAGCGGCTCCGGCCCGGGCGTGGTGGTCATCCAGGAGTGGTGGGGGCTGGTCCCGCACATCCAGGACGTCTGTGACCGCCTCGCCGCCGAGGGCTTCGTCGCCTTGGCGCCGGACCTGTTCCACGGGGAGACGACGACCGAGCCCGACGAGGCCGGCAAGCTGATGATGGCGCTCAACGTCGAGGCGGCGGCCAAGGACATGTCGGGCGCCGTGGACGCACTGATGAGTCACGGCGCCACCACCGGCACGCACGTCGGCGTGGTCGGCTTCTGCATGGGCGGCGGGCTGGCCCTCGTGCTCGCCTGCCTGCGGCCCGACGCCGTGGCCGCGTGCGCACCGTTCTACGGCGTCATCCCGTGGGAGGACGCCAAGCCGGACTACTCGGCCCTGACGGCGACCGTCCGGGGCCACTTCGCCGAGAACGATGGCTTCTTCTCGCCCGAGATGGCCCGGGCGCTCGAGGACGAGCTGCAGGGACTCGGCAAGGACGCCGAGATCACCGTGCACCCCGGCGTCGACCACGCCTTCTTCAACGACACCCGCCCCGAGGTCTACGCGGCCGAGACGTCCCAGGTCGCCTGGGACGCCACGCTGGCGCTCTTCCGCTCGACGCTCTGACCGTTCGCCGTCAGGACGCCGTGTCGAGGAGGCGGCGGGCGATGACCTTGAGGCACAGGGTCTCGTCGGCGCCCTCGAAGATCGACAGCACGCGGGCGTCGACGAAGTAGCGGCTCACGGCGTACTCCTCGGCGTAGCCGAAGCCGCCGTGGATCTGCATCGCTTCGCGGGTGACCCACTCGGCCGCCTTGCACACGTAGGCCTTGACCATCGACGCCTCGAGCTGCCCCTCGCCGCGGGCCATCAGGCGGGCCACCTCGTAGGAGAACTGCCGGGCCGCCTGGATGAGCACCGCCATCCGGCCGAGCTTGGCCAGCGTGAGCTGGTACTCGGCGATCGGCTTGCCGAACACCACCCGGTCGAGGGCGTACTGGCGGGCGTCCTCGTAGGCCGCCTGCATCACGCCGATGGCACGGGCCGCGGTCTGGAGCCGGCCGTTCTCGAAGCCGGCCATCTGGTAGTAGAAGCCCTTGCCCAGACCGCTGTCGAGGCCGATCTGGTTCTCGGCCGGCACGTACCAGCTGTCGAAGGCGATCTCGTAGGAGTGCATGCCCCGGTAGCCGATGGTGTCGATCGGGCGACCTTCCATCTTCCCACCGCCGGGGGCGCCATCGCCCGCCTCCTGGGTGAGCTCGAAGCCGTGACCCTCGCCGCGTGGCTTGGGGACGATGAACATCGACAGGCCCTTGTGCGTGAGCGAGCGGTCCGGGTCGGTGCGGGCCAGCAGCATGAGCACGTCGGCGCGGGCCCCGAAGGTGCACCAGGTCTTGACGCCGTTGATCAGCCAGCCGCTGCCGTCGTCGGTGCGGGTGGCGGTCACCTTGATGCCTGCCACGTCGGAGCCGTAGTCGGGCTCGGTCACGGCGACGGCGTTCATGATTTCGGCGGTGGCCAACCGGGGCAGCCACGCCTGCTTCTGCTCCTCGGTGCCGCCGGCGAGCAGCGCACGGGTGAGAATCTCGGGCCGGGTGATCAGCGAGCCGCCGGCACCGAGCGAGCCGCGCGACAGCTCTTCGGTGGCGACGACCATGCCGATGTACTCGCCCTCGCCCCCTTCGGAGTAGCCGCCGTACTCGGCCGGGATCGACAGGCCGAAGGCCCCCATCTCGGCCAGCCCCTCGATGATGTCCTCGGGGATGTCGGCGTTGTGGCGGTGCACGTGCTCGGCGATGGGCTTGAGCTTCTCGTCGGCGAAGCGCCGGAACGTGTCCTGCACCAGCTCGAAGTCGGGGTCGAGGTGGCGGGGCCCGGCCTCCATGCCGAGGGCGGCGAGGAACGCCGGGGCCCGGAAGGCGGCGAGGAAGCCGCGCGCGTCATCGAGGGCCCCCGGCTCGACACCCCACTCGGCCTCGCGGCCGAACACCTTGCCCACCAGCTCACCGACGGCGTCGGCGACGTAGGCGCACGCCATCCGGGCTTCGACCTCGCCCTTGTCGCCGTAGCTGAGCATCGCCCGGCCGGTCTCGACGGTGGCGGCGGCGTGCGCCACGTCGTAGGCGAGCACCTGCTGCTCGTCGATCGAACCGCCGGCGGCGAGCTGACCGCGGGCGGCGTCGACGACGCGCTGCGCCAGGTCGACGACCGCCTTGGCGGCGGAGAGGTCGGGGGCCGAGATGGCGTCAGTCATGAGTCGAAGGTTACCGACCGGTAGGCAAAGGGGCCAGATTGCCCATTTCGCCGGGTCGGGACCCGTGCAATAAATGACTGCGATCCATTGATTCCCACTCGACGTGAGATCGAGGGGAAAGCAACGGGTCGCCTCCCGCCGCCATGGACCACTGTCACACCCACTCCGACGCTCCCGCAGCCGGCACGTGCCGGGCTTGCCTCGAGCAGTTCTGTGACCACTGCCTGGTCTACTCCTACGGGCGCGCGAAGCCTCCGTTCTGCATGGAGTGCGCCCTGCGGGCCGCCGGGGTGCGACAGCCGGCACCACAGCGCGACGCCCTCGCCTGAGCCGCCGCCCGCCGACGCCACCCGAAGGGACCGTTCGCCACGAAGCGTGGCGAACGGCTCGTGATCAGTAGACGCCGCCGAGCTTGTGGTGGTCCCAGGACACGACCTTGGACGGCACGATCTCGATGGCCACGCGCTTGTTGACCAGCGGCTCCATGGCCAGCTCGAGCTCGGGGCCGTCCTCGACGCCGAAGTACCGGGTGGCGACCGACTTGGCGAGCTCGCGCTTCACGGCGTCGTCGGTGTGGATCTTGGCCGTGCCGACCAGCTCGACCCCCATCAGCTCGTCGTAGGTCTCCCCCGTCTCGACCAACGCCGTGATCCGGGCGTCACGCTCGACGTTGAGGACCTTCTGGGATCGCTGGTAGGTGGCGAACGCCGGGTTGGCGCCGATGAACCCGTACCACATGGCGACCAGGTGGATGCTGCCGTCGGGGCCGATGGTGGCGATGTTCATCGTGTGCCGGCCGAGGAGGTAGGCCTCGATCTCCTCGTCGGTCATGCGGATCAGGTCACGTCGCGACATGGCCGCACCTTAGAGCACGGCGCCGGAGGCCTCAGATGACGTCGCCACGGAAGAGCTCGGGCACCGTCGGGCACTCGGGTCGAGCCAGGATCTGGGCGATCTCCGCTCGCCCGTCGGCGCTCAGCCCGTCGTCGAGCAGGGCCACCGGCACCCGCTCCAGCTCGCAGTCGGGCTCGCCGACGCCGATGGTGCGGGCGACGACCTCGTCGAACATCGGCGCCGGCAGCGTGCGGCCCAGCGGCGCCGCCACCCACACGGGCACGTCCACGGTGCGAGCCACGGCGGCTGCGGCGAGCGACCCGGCCGGCGCCAGCACGGCGTCGGGTCCGGCGGCGATGGCTTCGATGACCAGGAGGTCGGCCGCGGCCACGGCCCGCCCGAGCCCCCACACGGGGACGTCGACGGCGTCGATGTCGCGCGCCTGGAGCTGATCGGCCAGCGACGCCCCCTCGTCGAGGACGTCGACGACCAGGACCCGCAGGTCGCCGCGGCGCGCCAGCGCCTCGGCCAGGACCTCGGGCCACCCCAGCACGACGACGGTGGCGTCGTCGGGGAGCTCGCGCGCCGCCACCGACGCGGTGGCATCGGCCTGGATCAGCCCTGCCGCGTCCCACACCTCGTCGTCCGGGTCACCGGCGGACAGGACGCGAGCGCAGTACCACACCAACGACCCGGCCCACGGTTGGCGCGACACGACACGACGGCATGCCGTGACCAACGCCTGGTGGTCGGAGGTGAACGCCGCCAGCGCCGCCGCCGTCTCGCGGACGAGGGATCGCTGGGCGGCGCCCGAGGCGCGGGCGACGTAGCGGAGACGCTCGATGGGGTGCATCGCCGGCGACCCTACCGGCCGGCACGCTCAGAAGGGCTTGACCACCATCAGGATCAAGATGATGGCGAAGATGAGGTGCAGGATGCCGCCGAACATCCCGGCCTTCTTGCCGCGCTCTTGGAGCTCGAGCACCTGCGCCGGCGGTCCGCCCTGGGTCGGGGTCGCCTCGCCCTCGACGAGCTGGCGCTGCAGCTCGTTCATCGCCTTGAGGTTCGGCGTGTGCAGCCCCAGCGAGACACCCAACGCCACGAGGTACAGCAGCATCGAGATCGACAGCCACGGCTCCTTGAAGGCCCCGTCGATGAGGATGGCGGCCAGCAGACCCAAGGCGCCGGCGGCGTAGATCGGGTAGCTGGTGAGCACCTTCCCGAGCTTCAGCGATGCGGAGCTGAAGGCGTAGGCCACCGCCGGCTCCTGCGTCCGGCCGTAGCTCGCCAGCGCCGGCCAGACGAACGTCGATCCGAAGCCCACGATGACCGCCAGCACGTGGAAGAACACCACCCAGTTGATGACCGCCTGGTCGACTGCCAGCACCATCTCGTCTCTCCTCGCGTCCGCGTCGCTGCGACGTCTCGGGTCGCGACGGTACAAGGCGCACGCGGCGCCCCCGGGGATCCGCGCCGCCAGCGGCCCGTCCCGGATCGGGGCGGTGCCGACGGTTCGCGGCCCGCGTGAGGCGCGCGCTACCGTTTCGGCCCGTGGCAGCGCAGGTACCGGCCGACACCCCCCTCAAGGCACTCGACGACCAGGTTCGCACCGTCGGGCAGTGGACGACCACGTTCCACCTCGCCCTCGTCGTGTTGGACCCCTACACCTACGAGAGCTCGTGGATCATCGAGACGGCGGCGCGGGTCCTGCGGGTGTTCGCCGAAGCCGACTGCCGCACGGCGTTCGTGGTGACCGCCGACGACGACGGGGCCAAGAAGTTCCTCGGTCCGTTCACCGACGAGTTCCTCGTCTTCGCCGACGCCGATCGTGCGCTGGTGCAGGCGATGGAGCTCGAGACCCTGCCGGCGTTCGTCCACCTGAACCAGGCCGGCACGGTCGAAGGCTGCGCCGAGGGCTGGGAGCCCGAGCAGTGGCGCACGGTCTCGGAGGGGCTGGCGTCCGTCATGAGCTGGCGCCGACCCGAGATCCCGGTCGCCAGCGATCCAGTGCCCTTCACCGGCACGCCGGCGCGTTAGCCCGGGGTGGTGCCCTCCGGGGCGGAGCCCGACGGGGTGGTGCCCGGCACGGTCCCCGTCGTGGGGGCCTGGCGATCGATCCACAGCTCGGCGAGGGCCACCGTCATGCGCACCTGCGTGATGCCGGGGTACCCGTCGGGTGTCGACCACTGGTGCAGGTCCTGCACGTGCGGGCCCGCCACGAGCAGGCCCTGGCCGTGGACCAGGAACAGGTAGGGCAACTGGGTCGCCAGCTCCTTCTGCACGACGGCGTACGCCTCGGCCTGCGTCGTGATGTCGTCCGACGCCCGGGCGTCGACCAGGGCCTCGGCGAGTGCCTCGGACGTGTAGCCGGACGGGTTGGCGCGCGCCCCGGTGGCGGTGCCGAAGCCGAGCAGATCGGCGTCGTCGTCGGGATGCGCACCGTCGAAGAGCGGGACGAGCGCGGCGTCGAAGGTGCGGTTCGCCAGGGCGTCGTCGAGCTGCTCCCCCGACGAGGCGATCGACAGGTCGGCGTCGATGCCCACCTCGGCGAACTGCGACTGCAGCAACCGGCCGAGCTCGGTCGACGTGCCGTCGGGCCCGACGGTCAGCGTGAAGCCGAGCGGCGCACCCTGCGCCGCCGCCACCTGCTTCGCCAGATCGTCGGCGTGGCCGATGTCGAGGATCGGCCAGCGGGCATCGCCGTAGAAGCGGCTGCCCTCGCTGTAGGGCCCCTTCGACGCCCGGTACTGGCCGGCGAAGACGCGCGTCACGATCGCGTCGCGGTCGATGGAGAAGGCCACCGCCTCGCGCGCCATCTTGTCGTCGAAGGGCGCCGCCGTCGTGTTGAGCACCATCACCCACTCGGCCGTCTCGTCGCTCGGGTCGCTCAGCACCTGCAGGCCCGAGCTGTCGGCCCGCACCCGGGCCATCTGCTCGGGCTCGAGCACCGTGGCGATGTCGAGGGTCCCCTGCTGCAACCGGGTCACGCGCACCGACGGATCGGTGACGACGGGCAGCTCGATGCGGGCGATGACCGGCTGCCCCTCCCGCCAGTACCCCTGGCGCTGATCGAGCACCAGCCCGCCGTCCGTCCACGACGTCAGCACGTACGGTCCGGCGCCGATCGGTTGGCGTCCCGGATCCTCGGACGCCAGCATCGCCGGCGCCACCACCATCCCGACGGGGCCGGCGAGCTGGTAGGGGAACGACGCCCACGGCTCGTCCATCGAGATGCGCACCGTGGCGTCGGCACCGGAGCCGTCGACGGTGACGGCCGTGATCGGCGCCAGCAGGTCGAGCAACGACGGCGACCGGCGCGCGGCGTCGAGGCCGGCCGCCACGGCTGCGGCGTCGACCGGCGAGCCGTCCGAGAAGGTGACGTCGGGCCGCACGGTCACGGTGAACTCGGTGAAGTCGTCGTTGGGACGGACCTCGGCCGCCAGACCGGGACGCAGCTGGGAGTTGTCGTCGACGACGAGCAACGTGTCGAAGATGCCGCGCAACACCTGCAACGTCGAGGTGTCGATCGGCCGCCGGTACGGGTCGAGGGACGTCGGCGCCTCCGCCAGGCCGATGCGGAGGGACGCGTCTCGGGACTCTTCGACCCGCTCGGGCGGGGGCGGGGGGCTCTCCGTCGGCCCGCGATCGCAGGCGGCGGCGAAGCCGACCACCGCCGATGCCACGACCAGCGTGGCGAGGGCGCGCCGCAGCGCCGCCGGCATCACCTCAACGCGCCGCGAGGGTCGGCGCCTCGTCGGCGTCCTCGCTGGACGTGGGTTCGGCGTCCTCCGAAGCGCCACGCCGGC
Source organism: Acidimicrobiales bacterium (assembly GCA_020439175.1). Lineage (GTDB taxonomy): Bacteria > Actinomycetota > Acidimicrobiia > Acidimicrobiales > Acidimicrobilacustridaceae > JAGQTE01. The sequence goes on from JAGQTE010000042.1 coordinate 8,475, forward strand.
GGAGGCGGCCGATGGCGGCGTCGATGCCCACGGCGGCGAACATGACCAGCGGCACCTCGACCGGGACGCGGTAGCGGGTGACCCCGAAGCTGGCGGCGGCCGTGATGGTGACCGCCAGGGCGATGCCGAGCAACGGGCTGATCGGCACCTTGCGTCGACGCAGCACGACCGCCCCGTAGACGGCGAACGGCAGCAGCGCCCAGTAGTAGAGGAGACCGGTGAGCGACGGCCAGTAGCCGCGCTGCTCGAGGGTGTCGTTGAGCTCCACGCCCTCGAGCGGTGCCGGCGGGTAGAGGTCCCACATCCGACCGACACGGGCGAGCGCCACGATCGGCACCTGCGAGAGGTTGTCCATGATGTAGGCGCGGCTGATCTCGCGCGACACCAGGTCCTGCTCTTCCTCGAAGTGGATGTACGGGTCCACCTCGCGCGTGGGCAACGCCTCGGCGCACTCGAAGGCGTAGTACCCGATGCGCGGCCCGTAGAACGCCTCGTCGCAGCTGCCGTGCAGGAGCACCACGCCGGTGCCCGAGGTGATGAGCATCGGCGGGTCGAAGCGGGTCACGTTGTAGAGGATCCACGGCGCCAGCACGGCGGCCATCACCCCGCCGGTGACCAGCGCCGACTTGATCCGCCACGCCCACGTGCGGTCCCGCATCCCCCACAGCAGCGGGGGCACGGTGCACGCCAGGATGAAGAACCCTTCGCCGCGGGTGAGCCCGGCGACGCCCAACACGGCGCCGACCAGCGCGGCGTTGCCGAACGAGGGTGCCCGCCAGAACCGGTACAGGCACATGACCAGCACGGCGATCATCGGGATGTAGATCGACTCGGAGAGATAGCGGAAGTCGTTGATCCACAGCATCGGGTACGTCGCGGCGATGCCGGCGGCGATCATGCCCACGACCTTGCCTCGGCGTCCGGCGATCTTCCATGCCGCCATGCCGATGAGCACGACGCCGAGGGCGCCGATGAACGGGAAGACGTAGCGCTGTGCCGCCGGCTCGTCGATGCCGATGCGGTAGAGGAAGCCCAGGAACGCCGAGTACATCGGCGGGTGGCCGGCGCCCGGCAGGTACTGCGGGATCGTCGGGTCGGTGGCACCGAGCAGCCAGGTCGTCGGGTTGACGAAGCCGTGGCCGTCGGCGAGCAGCTTGCCCTGCGTCGTGAAGTAGAAGGCGTCGCCCCACCCGGTCTGCACGCAGCCCTCGGTGTTGACGACCTCGCCGAAGAACGTCGGCTGCGGGCAGGTCGGGAACCACACCGTCACGGCCAACCAGCGGATCAGCAGGCCGAGCGCAGCGAACGGGTACAGCGGCCAGTACCGCACCACCCCGTCGCGCACGTAGCGCCAGGCGCGCTCGGGCGCGGCCGCACCGCCGGTGGGTGCGGCGGCGTCCGTCTGGGGGGCCTCAGCGGGCGGTCCAGCCACCATCGACGGTCAGCGTATGGCCCGTGACGTACGTGCTGGCGTCACCGGCGAGGAACAGCAGGGCACCGTCGAGCTCGTGCAGGTCGCCCCCGCGCCCCATCGGCGCGTTGCGGTGCAGGTAGTCGGCAGACGGGCCCTCCGTGAACATGTCGGCCGTCATCTCGGACGGGAACCACCCAGGGGCGATGGCGTTGACCCGCACCCCCTTGCGCGCCCACTGGACGCCGAGCTCGCGGGTCAGGTTCACGACGGCGCCCTTGGAGGCGGTGTAGCTGGCCTGCTTGATCGGTGCCGAGGCGACCAGGCCGAGGATCGAGGCGATGTTGATGATCGAGCCGTGACCCTGGGCGATCATCTGGCGGCCGGCGAGCTGGCTCAGCGCGAACAGCGACGTGAGGTTGACGTCGACGACCCGGGCGAACTCGGCGACCGGCTCGTCCTCGGCGGCGACCGGGGTGCCGATGCCGGCGTTGTTGACGAGCACGTCGAGCCGACCGGCGACACCGACGGCCTCGGCGATCAGGCGCTCGCGGTCGGCGTCGTCGGCGACGTCGCCGGCGACGACGGTGGCCCGGTCGAGCTCGGCGGCGAGGGCGTCGAGTCGGTCGGCGCGCCGGGCGAACAGCACCACGTGGGCGCCGGCGGCGTCGAGCACGCGGGCGAAGCGCTCCCCCAGCCCGGACGACGCGCCGGTGACGACGGCGACGCGGCCGTCGAGCCGCACGAGGCGTTCCAGGTCGATGGGCATCCGGGCAGGTTAGAGCAGGTCAGGCC
>JAGQTE010000352.1 GCA_020439175.1 Acidimicrobiales bacterium
CTTGGACGAGTCCGTGCTGTGGGACATCCGGTTCCCCCGCGTGGCGCTCGCCGTCGTCGTCGGCGCCGCCCTGGGGTGCGCCGGCGCCGCCATGCAGGGGACGTTCGGCAACCCGCTGGCCGAGCCCGGCGTCGTCGGCGTCTCGGCGGGGGCCGCCGTCGGTGCCGTGCTGTCGATCGTGGCGGGCATCACGGCGCTCGGCACCTGGAGCCTCGCTGTCGCCGCCTTCGCCGGCGGCGTGGTCACCGTCGCCATGGTGTACCTCGCCAGCCGGGCCGAGGGCCGCACCGAGGTGGTGACGCTCATCCTGACCGGCATCGCCGTCAACGCCATGGCCGGTGCGCTGATCGGTCTCGGCTCGTACGTGTCCACCGACGCCGAGCTGCGGTCGATCACGTTCTGGTCCCTCGGGAGCGTCGCCCACGCCACGTGGCCCAAGGTGGCCGTCGTCGCACCGATCCTGCTCGTCGGCATGGTGCTGGCGCTGCGCCACGCCCGCGCCCTCGACCTGCTGGCGCTGGGCGAGCAGCCCGCCCGACACCTCGGCGTCGACGTCGAACGCCTCCGTCGGGCGATGCTCGTCACGGTGGCGCTGCTCACGGCCGCCGCCGTCGCCGTGTGCGGGATCATCGTGTTCGTCGGGTTGGTCATCCCGCACCTCGTGCGCCTGGCGGTCGGTCCCGGCCACCGCACGCTGCTCGTCGCGTCCGCGCTCGGCGGCGCGCTGCTCCTCGTCCTCGGCGACCTCATCGCCCGCACCGTCGCCGCCCCCGCCGAGATCCCGCTGGGCGTGCTGACCGCGCTCCTCGGCGCGCCGTGCTTCTTGTGGTTGCTGCGCCGCACCCGCGCCCGCCAAGGAGGGTGGGCGTGACGGCTCGGCCCGCCGTGCTGCTCGGCGCCCGCGGCGTGACCGTCGAGCGACGGCACCGCGCCGTGCTCGTCGACGTCGACCTCGAGGTGCACGCCGGCGAGCTGGTGGCGCTCGTCGGTCCCAACGGCGCCGGGAAGTCGACGCTGCTCGGAGCGCTGTGCGGCGACGTCGCCGTGGCAGCGGGCGAGGTGACCCTGCTCGGGGAACCGGTGGCGCGCTGGTCCGCCGGCGACCAGGCGCGGACCCGCGCCGTGCTGCCGCAGCGCCACGCCGTCGCCTTCGGCTTCACCGTCGCCGAGGTGGTGGCGATGGGCCGCGCCCCGTGGCGTGGCACGGCGGCCGCAGCCGAGGACGACGCGGCCGTGCGCGATGCCATGGCGACGACCGACGTGGCCCACCTCGCGCACCGCACGGTGTCGACACTGTCGGGCGGGGAGCAGGCGCGGGTGGCGCTCGCCCGCGTGCTGGCCCAGCGCTGCCCGGTCCTGCTGCTCGACGAGCCCACGGCCGCCCTCGACCTGCGCCACACCGAGCTCGTCCTCGACGCCGCCCGCACCCGGCGCGCCGCGGGCGACGCCGTCGTCGTCGTGCTCCACGACCTGACCCTGGCGGGCGCCCACGCCGACCGCGTCGTCGTGCTCGACGAGGGCCGCATCGTCGCCGACGGCTCGCCCGCCGACGTGCTCACCCCGACGTTGCTCGGCGCCGTGTACCGCCACGCCGTCGAGGTGCTGCCGCACCCGAGCACGGCGCGCCCGGTCGTCCTCACTGCCCGACCTCACGACGTCCCGACCACCGCCGTCCGGCTCGACAGCTCGGGCTGCGCATCCACCCCGATCCTCGAGTTGCAGGAGCATCCCCGATGACCTCGACCCCCACCGCCCCCTTCCGCGCTACGGCCGCGGCCGCCGTCGTGCTCGTGCTGAGCGCGCTCGGCGTGCACGCCGCCACCGCCGCCACCGGGACGACGTCGGTCTCCGGACCGACCGGCCAGACCCTCACGGTGACACCGGTCGACGACCTCGACCCCACCGGTGCGACCGTGACGGTGACCGGCAGCGGCTACGACACGAGCTTCGGCATCTACGTGGCGCTGTGCGTCGACAACGGACCCGGGGTGGCCCCGTCGCCATGCGTCGGCGGCATCGATCCCTCGGGTGGTGGCATGGCGTGGGTGTCGAGCAACCCGCCGCCCTACGGCGTCGGTCTCGCCATCCCCTACGGCACCGGCGGCACGTTCTCGGTCGACCTGACGCTCGCGGCCGACGACGGGACGACCGACTGCGCCGACGGCGCGACGACCTGCGCGGTCGTGACCCGAGCCGACCACGTGTCGCCCACGAATCGCGCCGCCGACGTGCGCGTGCCGATCACCTGGGACGACGGCGACCC
>JAGQTE010000043.1 GCA_020439175.1 Acidimicrobiales bacterium
CGGGTTGTTCCGCCTGGTGCGCCATCCGATCTACACCGGCGTGATGGCGCTCGCCCTCGGCACGGCGCTGCGCCTCGCCAACCCGTGGGCCATGCTCGCCGCGCTCGCCCTCGTCGCCTGGTTCATGGCGAAGGCCCGGTGGGAGGAGCGGCACCTGGCCGCCCGTTACCCCGACTACGCCGCCTACGCCGCCACGACGCCACGGTTCGTGCCCTTCCTGCCGCCGCCTCGCCGGTGAGAGACTGCCCGCCGTGGCAGACACTGATCGGCTGGCGGCGTTGCAGGCTCGACAAGCCAGCCGGCGCACAGACGCCCAGGACCGCCTGGCGCCGGCGCCCGCCTACCGCGGCGTGCCCGACCTGCCGGCGTGGCGCAACCCGACGATGTACGTCGCCGTCGCCGCCGTCGTCGGCTGGACGGTGGGCTGGGTCGGCTACCTGACCGGCGTCATCCCGGCCGCCGTCGCCATCGCCGCCAACGCCGTCGCCTGCTACCTCGGCTTCACCGTGTTCCACGAGAGCGTCCACCGCACCGCACATCCGAACCGCGCGGTCAACGACGCGCTGGGCTGGCTGCCGGCGCTGCTGTTGACTTTCACCTACCCGGTGTTCCGGTCGTGTCACCTCAACCACCACGCCCACACCAACGACCCGGCGACGGACCCCGACCACTTCGTGGCCAAGCGCCCCGCCGCACTCCGGCCGATCTGGTTGCTCGGCACCGCGGTGCAGTACCGGGTGCTGTGCTACCGGCACGAGTGGAGCACCGCCGGCGGGCGGCGGGCCCAGAAGCTGTTCGACGTGCTCATCGTCGGGTCGCTGCCGGTCGCCGCGCTGACCGGTCACCTCGCCGAGGTGCTGGTGCTGTTCTGGGCACCCGCCGCCATCGCCGGGCTGGTGCTCTTCTACGCCTTCGACTACCTGCCGCACTATCCGTTCGACAGCACCGAGCGCTACCACGACACCCGCATCCAGCCCGGTCGGCTGCGCCACGCCCTGCTGCTCGGGCAGAACTACCACCTGATCCACCACCTGTGGGTCAGCGTGCCGTGGTTCCACTACCGCCGGGTGTACGCCGACCTCGAAGCTCCGCTGGCGGCGAAGCACATCAGGGTCGACGGGCGCCGACGCCCGTAGCCTGCACCCCATGCGCTTCACCCCCGCCGCCCGAGCCGCCATCACCAGCGGGCATCTGGCCCACCTCGCCACCATCAACGCCGACGGCAGCCCGCACGTGACGATCGTGTGGGTCGGCATCGATGCCGCCGACGACGGCGACACCCTGGTCATCGGCAAGCTCGCCGAGGACCGCAAGGTCGCCAACATCCGCCGCGACCCCCGCGTGTCGCTGAGCATCGAGGCCGAGGGCGACCATCTCGGCATGCAGCACCACCTCGTCATCGAGGGGACTGCCACCGTCGAGCCCGGCGGCGCGCCCGCCCTGCTCGGCGAGCTGGCGAAGGTCTACATCGGCCCGGACGCCGACTTCCCGCCGATGGACGATCCCCCGGACGGGTTCATCATCCGCATCACACCCACCAAGGTGCGCGGCATGGGGCCGTGGAACGACTGAGCGCGCGAGCCATTTGACGCTGCGTGGGAGGCGACGCCACGCAACAGCAAGGACACGCGAGCCCGGGCATGATGACCCGATGGATTGGAACGACCTGCTGGTCACGGCGCGCACGATGCGTCGTGCCGGGATCGTCATGCCCCACGGCCCCCGTCGCCTGCTGCGAGCCCGCACGGCCGCCGAGCACTGGGGCCTGAACTACGCCGGCGGCTTCGCCTCGGCAGGTGCCCTGCACGCCGACCAGCCCTGCGTCGTCGACGAGCGCGGCCAACGCACGTGGGGCGAGGTCGACGCCGCCTCCGACGCCATGGCCAACGGCCTGCGCGCCCGCGGGATCGGCGAGGGCGACGTCGTCGCCGTGCTGTGCCGCAACCACCGCTGGTTCGTCATCGCCACGGCCGGGCTGGCCAAGCTCGGCGCCGACATCTTGTTCCTCAACACCAGCTTCGCCGGCCCCCAGCTGCGCGAGGTCGTCGCACGAGAGGACGCCAAGGCGCTCATCTACGACGAGGAGTACGCCGAGCTCGTCGCCGCCGACGGCGACGTCGGCCTCAAGCTCGTCGCCTGGCACGACGGGGACCCGCCGCCGGGAACCGAGTCGCTCGACCTGCTCATCGCCCGCGCCCCGCACAGCCGTCCGCCGGCGCCACGCCGCGCCGGCCGCTCGATCATCCTGACGTCGGGCACCACCGGCACCCCCAAGGGGGCGCCCCGCGACCAGGAGACCGGCATCGAGCCGATCGTCGCCATGCTCGACCG
>JAGQTE010000353.1 GCA_020439175.1 Acidimicrobiales bacterium
CGAACGGTGCTGCGTCGGCGAGGTTCAGGCGGCGCACACGCAGCACGGTGTCGGCGCCGAGCAGCGCACCGACGTGCGGCGGCGCCTGCATGAAGCGGAAATCGAGGATCCGACGCTCGCTCTCCACACCCTCCTCGGCGAGCTGGCTCTCGATCGTGCCCAGCCGCGCCAAGCTCTGGCGCACCGGATCGGCGGCGACGAACCAGCCGAACCCTTGCCGGGAATCGACGAGACCGTCGGCCCGCAGCAGCTCGAGCGCCCGCCGCACCGTCACGCGGCTCGCCCCGAAGGTCTGCGACAGCTCGCTCTCGCTGGGCAGCAGGTGACCGGCAGGCAGCTCACCGCGCTGCAGGCGGCCGCGCAGCGTGTCGGCGATGCTCTGGTACCTCGTCTGGCGCACTTGTCCTATACTTGTATACTTGCTGGCGAAGAGCAACCGGATCGACCACGACGCCTCGTCGACCGACCCGGGCACGCCACCCCGCCGCACCGGTCCCCGACCCGATAGGAGCCCCACCATGGCTGTCGCCGCCAACACCCCGATCGACCTCGTCCGAGCGGTGTACGACCGGCTCCCGGGTCGTGTCGCCGAGGCCCGGGCCCGCCTGGGCCGACCGCTCACCTTCGCCGAGAAGGTGCTCATCAACCACCTGCGCGACCCCGAGGCCCCCCTCGAGCGGGGACGCACCTACAACGACTTGGACCCCGACCGGGTGGCCATGCAGGACGCCACGGCACAGATGGCCCTGCTGCAGTTCATGACGGCCGGCCTGCCCGAGGTCGCGGTGCCGTCGACCGTGCACTGCGACCACCTGATCCAGGCACGCGAGAACGGCAAGGTCGACCTGCTGGCCGCCCTCGACGGCAACGCCGAGGTCTACGACTTCCTCGAATCGGTCTCGGCCAAGTACGGCATCGGCTTCTGGAAGCCGGGTTCGGGCATCATCCACCAGGTCGTCCTCGAGCAGTACGCCTTCCCCGGCGGGATGATGATCGGCACCGACAGCCACACCCCCAACGCCGGCGGGCTCGGCATGGTCGCCATCGGGGTCGGCGGTGCCGACGCCGTCGATGTGATGACCGGGTTCCCCTTCAACGTGCGCTGGCCCAAGTTGATCGGCGTCCACCTCACCGGTGCGCTCGACGGCTGGTCGGCCCCGAAGGACGTCATCTTGAAGGTCGCCGAGATCCTCACCGTCAAGGGCGGCACCGGCGCCATCGTCGAGTACTTCGGCCCGGGCGCCGAGTCGATGTCGTGCACCGGCAAGGCGACGATCTGCAACATGGGCGCCGAGATCGGCGCCACCACGTCGCTGTTCGCCTACGACCCGGCGATGAGCCGGTACCTGGCGGCGACCGGGCGCGCCGCCATCGCCGACGCCGCCGACCGAGTCGCTGCCGACCTGCGCGCCGACGACGACGCCCTCGCCGACCCGGCGGCCGTGTTCGACGAGGTGATCGAGATCGACCTGTCGACGCTCGAGCCGATGATCAACGGCCCGCACACGCCCGATCGCGCCCGACTCGTCAGCGAGCTCGGCACCGAGGCCGCCGCCGAGGGGTGGCCCGCCGAGATCAGCGCGGCGTTGGTCGGCTCGTGCACGAACTCCTCCTATGAGGACATCTCGCGCGCCGCCCACATCGCCCGGGCCGCCTCGGCGCACGGTCTGACCGCCGCCACCAAGCTCATGGTGACGCCGGGCTCCGAGCGCGTGCGCGCCACGATCGAGCGCGACGGCCTGCTCGCCGATCTCGAGGCCATCGGGGCCACGGTGCTGGCGAACGCCTGCGGTCCGTGCATCGGGCAGTGGTCGCGCGACGACGTCGCCGAAGGCGAGGCGAACGTGATCGTCACCTCGTACAACCGCAACTTCCCGAAGCGCAACGACGGCCTGGCGTCGACGCTGGCGTTCGTCACCTCGCCGGAGACCGTGATCGCACTGGCGCTCGCCGGACGGGTCGACTTCGATCCCCGCACCGATGCCCTCACCGCCCCCGACGGCTCGTCGGTGCGCCTCGACATCGGCCCCGGCGACGAGCTGCCCGCCGAAGGCTTCGCCTCGGGCGATGCCGGCTTCCTCGCCCCGCCCGCCGACGGCAGCGACGTGGTCGTCAAGGTCAGTCCGACGTCGGACCGTCTGCAGCTGCTCGAACCCTTCGCGGCGTGGGACGGCAACGACTTCGTCGACCTCCCCGTGCTGATGAAGGCCGCCGGCAAGTGCACCACCGACCACATCTCGGCCGCCGGCCCGTGGCTCAAGTACCGCGGCCACCTCGAGAACATCTCGGGCAACCTCTTCATCGGCGCCGTCAACGCCTTCACCGGCGAGACGGGTGCCGGCAAGGACCAGCTCGACGGCACGACCAAGCCGTATCCCGACATCGCCCGGCACTACCACGAGGCCGGTCAGGCGTGGGTGGCCGTCGGCGACGAGAACTACGGCGAGGGCAGCTCCCGCGAGCACGCTGCCATGGAGCCCCGGTTCCGCGGCTGCGTGGCGGTCATCACCCGGAGCTTCGCCCGCATCCACGAGACGAACCTCAAGAAGCAGGGCGTGCTGCCGCTGACGTTCGCCGATCCCGCGGACTACGACCGCATCGAGGAGGACGACCGGCTGGCCATCCGTGGCCTGGCGGACCTCACCCCCGACCTCCCCGTGACGGTCACGATCACCAAGCCGGACGGGTCGACGGTCG
>JAGQTE010000354.1 GCA_020439175.1 Acidimicrobiales bacterium
GGTGGGCAGTCCACCAACACGCGCACCTGATGTCCTGCTTCACGATGGCGCCGACTCGCCAAGACCTCGTCGACACTCGCCTAGAAGTGAACATGCCCATCAGCGGAGGTTCTCAGCGGCCTGTTCCACGCCTCACTCCCCCAGGCGCTGTCCCACCGCAGGTCGACAGGAGAGTTGACAGACGTTTGTCCAGACTCGGGCGGACGACATGAGACGCCATGAGACGGTTCCGTCGCTTCTAGCTGGGCAGATAGACACCATGAGACAGCATGCGACGGCCCTCGGCCGCATGACGCGCAAGGGGTCGGGGGTTCGAATCCCTCACGGCCCACCCTTTGTGACCAGGACCGACGGATCGACGTCAACCCGCACGGCGACGAGCTTCGAGCGGCTGCTCTCGCCCCGCACGACGGTGACGTCGCGCATCGGCACGCCCAGCTGCGACGCCAGGAACCGCACGAGGGCGGCGTTGGCCTTGCCGTCGACCGGCGGTGACGCCACCCGCACCTTGAGCTCGTCGCCCAGCTCCCCGACCACGTCGGTGCGCTTCGCCCCGAGGTGCACGCGGATCGCCAGCTCGACGGAGCCGTCCGCCCGCCGGCGCCACCACGCGGCGCTCAGCGCCCGCTCCCCCACGGCTCGAGTAGCTCGTCCGTGAGCAGCTCGAGCGTCGGCACGACGACGTGCGCGTCGTCGAGACGCTGGTGCGCCGCATGCCCGGGCTCGGCGTTGGCCGCTTCGACGCCGACGGTCCACATCCCGGCGGCGACGGCCGACGCCACGCCGACTGTCGAGTCCTCGATCGCCACGCATCGGTCCGGCGGCACCTCGAGCCGCTCGGCGGCGAGCAGGTAGCAGGCCGGATGCGGCTTGCCCGGACGGTAGTCCTCGGCCGTCAGCAGCAGGTCGAGCACGTCGAGCACCCCGAGCCCGGCGAGGGCGTCGGTCGCCTCGCCGCGCATCGACCCGGTCACGACGCCCACGGGCACGCCCCGCACGCGCAGCCGATGGACGAGGTCGGCGCCGCCGGGCAGCACCCGGATCGGGAAGCCGTCGTCGATCAGCAGCGCCGCCGTCGCCTGGATCCGCTCCAGGAACGCCGTCAGGTCGAGCCCCGTCTGGTCCTGCACCCCCAACCCGGCGTGGAAGTCGGGCCAGGCGCTGCCGACCCACGACTCGGCCGTCCCGCTGCGCAGGTCGATGCCGAGCTCGGCGGTGACGCGGATCACCGCCTCCGTCATCAGGGGCTCCCGGTCGACCAAGGTCCCGTCCAGGTCGAACAGCACGGCGTCGGGCGGCATGGGACGCGACGCTACCGGCCGCCTCAGACCGGCACGAGGACGCTGCCGTCCTCCGACGGTGCCAGCACCCGCCGGGCGATGCGACGCCCCGCATGGGAGGTGACCAGGGCGTCGTCGGGCGTGTCGGGCACCGCAGCGGCGTCGAACCAGGCGACGAGCTGCACCACGGGGTCGGCACCGACCACGGTGCCGTCCCACTCGATCGCCGTCACCATCTGGTGGTGCACGCCGCAACCGCCGTTGATGTAGCGGTCCCAGCGGTCGTCGGTCCCCGGGAGCCGGGCGGCGTGCACCGGCAGGTGGGTGTGGCCGAGGATCAGCCAGGGGTCGTCGCCCGACGGGTACGCCGCCCGGAAGGCGTCCGCCAGCCACACCTCGTCGAGGCTGTAGAGGTCACGGTTGGCGCCGAGCACGGGACTCACCCGGGTCAACACGTTGGGCTGGCGCCCGGACAGCATCGCCCGGGTGGCCTCGGGCGGCGGCATGCCCGGGTGGCTCTCGCTGAACGGCGCATCGGCCACCGTCGAGCCGAACCACGTCCCGAACCGCCCCAGCGCCGCCAGATCGGCGGCGTTCCACGAGTCGACCTGATGGCCGTGGGTCACGACGGCCACGGTCCGCTCGGCGCCGGCGGCGCCGTCGCGCAGCACCAGGTGCTCGTGCACCTCGAGGTCCGGATGGGCGTCGTGGAGGCCGGCGGCGACCGCCGGGTCCTCGAGCACGTCGTCGTGGTTGCCGAACAGCCGGACGTACCGGCCGTCGCGGTGGAAGCCTTCCTCGATGCGGCCGTAGATGCCGGGGTAGTTGGCGATCGTGCGTGCCAGGTGCTCCCGGTAGACGTCGGCCGACGACCAGCGGCGGCCCGCCCGCGCCTTCGCCCACTCGTAGGCGACGCCGTAGGCCGACCCGCCCGAGATCCAGAAGTCCTCGACGTCGCCGTTCTCGACGAGGAC
>JAGQTE010000355.1 GCA_020439175.1 Acidimicrobiales bacterium
CGACGAGGTCGGACCGGCGGCCACGGTGGCCACGGCCGCGCCCGAGGCCTCGGCGGCGATGCCCGCCGCCAGGTCCCGGCGGGGCGCGATCGGCGTGTCCGGCGCTGCCCACGCGCCACCGGGCGAGGTCGCGGGCTCGGCCGGGGTCCCGCCCTCAGGACGGGATGGGTCACCAGGAAACGCCAACGTGCTCGGTCCTCTCCACCCGTGCGGCGGCGGTCGCGCCGGACCGCCACATTGTTACCGAGCCTCGGCGGAGCGCGCGAGACTCCCGCCCGTGCAGGGCTACGAGCCGTCGACCTACGGCGACCGGTTCGCCGACGTCTACGACGACTGGTACCCGTTCGACGCCGTCGCCGAGGCCACGGTCGCCGTCATCGCCGAGCGGGCCAGGCGGGTCGCCGGACCGATCCTCGAGCTGGGCATCGGCACCGGTCGGCTGGCCCTCCCCCTGGCGCGGCAGGGCTTCGACGTGCGCGGGATCGACGCCTCGGCCGCCATGACGGCGCGCCTCGCCGCCAAGCCCGGGGCGGACGCCATCGCCGTCACGGTCGGCGACATGGCGGCGGTCGAGGTGCCCCGCCGGCCGGACGAGCCCGTGGCGCCGGCGTGCAGCGTCGTGTTCTGCGCCTCCAACACCTTCTTCGGCATCCTGGAGCCGGACGCGCAGGCGGCGTGCCTGGGTCGCTGTCGCGCCGTGCTGGCCCCGGGCGGGTGCGTGATCGTCGCCGCGTTCGTGCCCCCGGAGGTGCCGCTCGCCGACGCCGACGTCACGATCCGGTCGATGTCGGTCGACGAGGTCGTGCTGAGCGTGGCCCGACGCGATCCCGTACGGCAGCGCATCGAAGGCCACTACATCTCGCTGACCGACGCCGGCACCCGGCTGCGCCCCTACGCCATCCGCTACGCCACGGTCGCCGAGCTCGACGACGCCGCCGCCGACGCAGGTCTGACGTTGGTGGAGCGGTGGGCCGACTGGTCCGGGACACCGTTCCACGACGAGGCGGCCGACCACGTGTCGGTGTACGGCGTCGTCGAGGCCTGACGCCTCAGACCGAGCGTCACGCGGTGGCGGCGCCGAGCTGCCCGCTGATGGCGTCGACGAACCCGGCGACGTCCTCGCCCCGGTTGGCTTCGAGGCTCACGGTCGCCCCCGACTTCATGAGCACGTCGAGGTGCGCGCCGAGGCGACCGTCGGCGCCGCGCACCTCGTCGATGCCGCGCAGCGGCACCGCACCGATGTGTGCCTTGGGCTTGCCCCGCATCCCCGTGGACCACACCAGCAGCCGCTGCGTCGTGAGCAGCAGGGCCATCTGGTTGGCCACCGGGAAGGTGACGAGCTTGTCGGGGTCCGGTGTCGACTCCGGCGCGCCGCCGAGAGCGTTCAACCCGGTCTCGATCGTGAAGGTGTTCGGCGCCGTCGTGCCCGAGTACGCCACCCGCAGCGACGCCACGGACTGCTCCCCCGGCGCCAGCCCGGGTTGCGCGAGGGCCTGCAGCTGCTCGTCGACCGTCCCCACGGCTTCCTCCCCATCGTCACCCGCCGATCGCCAAACCCTACTGCCGGTGCTCCGGGCGCGCTCGTGGCATCGCACCGGCGCGCCGCCTCGCCGCCGCACGCCCGTAGCCTGCCGTCCATGGCTTCGATCCGCGTGAGCGTGATCATCGACGCCGACCCGGCGACGGTGTGGGCGGCGATCGAGGACATCGGCTCCCACGTGCGTTGGATGGCCGACGCCGAAGCGATCCGGTTCACCTCCGCCCGGCGGCGCGGTGTGGGCACGACGTTCGAGTGCGACACCCGCGTCGGCCCGTTCTCGTTGACCGACGACATGCGCATCACGCGCTGGCGACCCGGCCGGGCGATGGGCGTCGAGCACGTCGGTCTGGTGCGCGGGCGCGGGCAGTTCACGCTGCGGCGCCGTCGGGGCGGACGCACGCGCTTCACCTGGTCGGAGCGGTTGACGTTCCCGTGGTGGATGGGCGGGCCCGTCGGCGCCGTCGTCGCCGCCGAGGTCCTGCGCCTGGTGTGGTTGCGCAACCTGCGGCGGCTCAAGGCGATCGTCGAACAACGGCGCTGAGCGCGCCCGTCACCCCAGCAGCGGGTGCGCGAACTGCTGGGCCGCCCACAGGCACCCGAGCACCAACGCCGCGGACATGGCGCCGCACACGGCGAGCGATGCCGCGGTCGAGCGCGTGCGCTCCTCGATCTCGAAGACCGCCAGCGCCGCCAGCGCGCCGCCCACCAGGCCGCCGATGTGGCCGCTGATCGAGATGCCGGGGATGGCGAAGGTCAGCACCAGGTTGATGCCGATCAACGCGCCGACGCCGGAGCGCCACGGATCGATGCCGGTCTGGCGCTGGAAGACGAACGCCACGCCGAACAGCCCGAAGATGGCGCCGGACGCGCCGACCGTCACGGCACGCGGGTCGATGAGCAGCACGGCGAACGAGCCGGCGAGCAGCGCCGTCACGTACAGCATCACGAACTTCGCCCGGCCGAGCACGCCCTCGAGCTGGCTGCCGAGGATGTACAGCGCGTACATGTTGAACGCCAGGTGCATGAACCCGGCGTGGAGGAACCCCCCGGTCACGATGCGCCACCACTCGCCGAACGCCACCCCGCCCAGCTCGCCGTCGCGGTACTGGATCGCCGCCGTCAGCGCGCCCCGCTCGCCGAGCACGCCGAACGAACCGCCACGCAGGACGTTGCCGCCCGAGAACAGGTCGATGAGGAACACCGCCACGTTGATGGCGATCAGGGTGTAGGTGGCATACGGCGCCGCCATCCGGGCCAGGCGCGCCCGGTCGTAGACCTGCGCCCCCGACGTCTGCACGCAGTCGGGGCAGTGGAACCCGACCGATGCCTGCACCATGCAGCTGGGGCAGATCGGGCGACCGCAGCGCTGGCACGAGACGCCGGCGCGCCGGTCGGGGTGGCGGTAGCAGACCTGCGGCGGCGGGGCGACGGGCTGCCCGCCGAACGGATCGTGAGGTGTCGACACGTCGGGTGGTCCTCCAAGGTGGGCCGCCCCGGACGCTAGAGGCCCGGCGCGCCGTTCCCACCGCGCTCAGCGGCCGACGAAGCTCGCCTTGCCGGGGCCGTGCTCGAGGAACGACGCCACCCCGATGCCGGCGTCCTCGGTGCGGAACACCTCGACGAACAGGTCCTGCTCCAGGTCCAGCCCGGCGCCGAGGCTGCCGTCGAGACCCTGGTCGATGGCCCGCTTGGCCAGACCCTGCGCCACCACGGCACCCTTGGCGAACCCCGCTGCCAGCTCGATGGCACGGGCCTGGAGCTCGTCGGCGGGGACCACGTGATCGACCAGGCCCATCGCCAACGCCTCCGGGGCGCGGACCTGGGCGCCGCCGCAGATCAGCTCCTTGGCCTTGGCCGGGCCGACGAGGCGCGCCAGCCGCTGGGTGCCGCCGCCGCCGGGGATGATGCCGAGCAGGATCTCGGGCTGACCGAGCTTGGCCCCCTCCGATGCCACCCGCAGGTCGCACGCCAGCGCCAGCTCGCAGCCGCCGCCGAGGGCGTAGCCGGCGATGGCGGCGATCGTCATCCGCTCCAGCGCCGCCAGGCGGTTGAAGGTCTCGAGGAACAGCCCGCCGTAGCTGCGCGCCTCATCGGGTCCGCCGAACTCGGAGATCTCGGCGCCGGCGGCGAAGATCCGGTCGCCGCCGGTGACGACGACCGCACCGGGCAGGTCCGCCTCGAGCTCGGCGACGCGGTCGCGCAGCGCTCGCAGCACGGCACCGGACAGGGCGTTGACCTTCGGGTTGTTCAGCGTCAGCACGGCGACGCCGTCGTCGCGTCGCTCGAGGGTCACCAGATCGCTCGTGTCAGCCATGGCCGGGCACCCTAGCCCCGCGCCCGCCGACCGCTCAGGTGGCGTCGAGCGCTCAGGCTTCGCCACCCAACAGCTGGTCCGCCGCCGACCACGGGTCCAGGCGGCGCTGCGCCACCGCGCCCAGCAGCTCGTCGAATCGGGGCCCGCCGCCCAGCTCGCGCGCTCGCGCCAGCAACCGCTCCGCCACGATGCGATGCAGCTCATCGGCTTGGCGGGCTGCGGTCCGGTCGGCCAGCTCGCCCGAGGCGCGCGCCGCCTCGCGATGGTCGCGGATCGCCCCCCACAGCTCGGTGACGCCGGCGCCGGTGGTGCCCACGGTCGTGAGCACCGGCGGGCGCCACGCCCGATCGGCGCCGAGCTCGAGCATCTGCTCCACGTCGCGCACCGCTTCGCTGACGCCCGGCCGGTCCGCCTTGTTGATGACGAAGACGTCGGCGATCTCCATCAGGCCCGCCTTGTTGGCCTGCACGGCGTCGCCCCACCCCGGGTTGAGGACGACGACGCGGGTGTCGGTGGCGCCGGCGACCTCGACCTCGACCTGGCCGACGCCGACGGTCTCGATCACGATCCACGGGAAGCCCACGGCGCCGAGCACCCGCACCGCCTCCGGTGTCGCCAGCGCCAGGCCGCCGAGATGCCCGCGCGTGGCCATCGACCGGATGAACACGCCGTCGTCGGTGGCGTGGTCACCCATCCGCACCCGGTCGCCGAGGATGGCGCCGCCCGTGAACGGCGACGACGGGTCGATGGCCAGCACCGCCACCCGCTCGTCGTCCGCACGCATCTGCGCGATCAGGGCGCTCGTCAGCGTGGACTTGCCGGCACCGGGCGCTCCGGTGATGCCGACCGTGGCGACGGCGCCGGCGTGGGCGTGGACCAGCCGGCCGACGGCCCGGGCCGGGTCACCACCGCGCTCGACGATCGACAGCATGCGCGCCAACGCCAACCGGTCGCCCTCGCGCGCCAGCGCGAACAGCTCGTCGGGATCCTGGGTCCGGGGGCGCGCCACGGCGACGACACTACCGACGGGGCAGGGCAGGCCCCGCCGACCGGCTCACAGCGAGACGGAGGTCTCGGTGAAGCGGGGCGCGTCGTCGGGCTCGGGGATGGTGCCCGGGAGCTCGACCTGGCGCACCTCGGTGACGCCGGGGACCCGGTCGACGAGGATGCGCTCGATGCCCGCCTTGAGCGTGACCGTGGAGGCGGGGCAGGTGACGCAGGCGCCGATCAGCTCGACGGTGACCACACCGGCCGCCTCGTCGACGTCGTGCAGGATCACGTCACCGTTGTCGGCCCGGATGGCCGGACGGATGACCTCGATGACCTCTTCGACCTGTGCACGCATCGTCGGACCTCAACGGCGTCCGGGCGCCCGGCATTCCTCCGGGCGGGAATTTGCACCATCAGCGTAGTGGAAATCCCCCGGCGCACCTCCAGCCCGGCGGCGTGGCGCCGTGGAGGCCGGACGCGTCACCCCTCGGCCACGACGTCGGCCCCGAGGGCGCGCAGCTTGGCGTCGAAGCGCTCATAGCCCCGGGCGATGTGCTGCGCGTCGCCGATCACCGTCTCCCCCTCGGCCCGCAGCGCCGCCACCGCCAGCGCCGCCCCGGCGCGGATGTCGTGCGCCCGCACGGGCGCACCCGACAGGCACGCCTGGCCCCGCACGACGGCGTGGTGCCCCTCCACCGTGATGTCCGCGCCCATGCGGCGCAGCTCGTCGACGTAGCGGAAGCGACCGCTGAAGATGTTCTCCGACACGATGCCGACCCCGTCGGCGACGGACAGCACGGCGAGCAGCAGCGGCTTCACGTCGGTGGCGACCCCCGGATACGGCAGCGTCACGACGTCGGCGGCCCGGAGGCGCCGGGGCGCCGAGGCCCACAGCCCGTCGCCCTCGGGAGCGATGCGCATCCCCATCTCGCCCAGCTTGTGCACCAGCATCGTCAGGTGATCCGGCTGGGCACCGGTGAGGGTGATCTCGCCCCCGGCGACGGCGACGGCCGCCAGGTAGGTCGCCGCTTCGATCCGGTCGGGGATGACGGCGTGCTCGACCGGCGACAGCTCGTCGGCGCCTTCGACCCGGATGGTGGGGCTGCCGGCCCCGAGCACCTTGGCCCCCATGCGGTTGAGGAACCGGGCCAGGTCGGCGATCTCCGGCTCGCGCGCCGCGTTGTCGATGACCGTCGTGCCCTTGGCCAGCACCGCCGCCATCAGGGCGTTCTCCGTGGCGCCGACCGAGGGGAACTCCAGCTCGATGCGGGCGCCGACCAGCCGATCGGCCGACGCCTCGATGTACCCGTGCCGGATCTCGACGGTGGCGCCGAGCCGCTGGAGCGCTCGCGTGTGCAGGTCGATCGGGCGGGAGCCGAAGTCGTCGCCTCCGGGCAGCGCCACCCGCGCCCGGCCGAACCGGGCCACCAGGGGGCCCAGCACGGCGGTGGAGGCCCGCATCCGCTCCACCAGCTCGTACGGTGCCTCCGTCACGACGTCGTCGGTCGCCGGGCGCACGATCGTCACCTCGCCGGCCCCGGACCGATCGACGGTGATCCCCATGGCGCGCAGCACGTCCGCCATGCACGCCACGTCGGTGATGTCGGGCACGTTGCGCAGCACGAAGGTGCCCTCGGCGAGCAGCGTCGCCGCCATCAGCTTGAGCACCGAGTTCTTCGCGCCGCCGATGGGCACGGTGCCCGACAAGGGCCCGGTCGGGCGGATCACGAGGCGCTCCACCCGACCAGTATGCTCCGGGCGCCTGCGGCGATGGGGCAGGCGGTACGGGCGATCGGTGGCCGGGAGCCGTCGACGGCGACCAGGGGGGACATGCCCGAGGCGAACGCGAAGCCGATCGTGCGGCGTCGCCGAGACGGCCGGCGACGCATCATCGAGATCGACCGGCTGGTCGACCCCGAGCGGCTCGCCGAGCTGCGCGCCCCGCGCACCGTCACCGTGCTCGAGCGCGCCGTGGACGACCACACCTTCGTGGCGGCGTCGGGTCCCGTCGAGCACTACGAGCGGTCGATCACCTGGACCGCCGCAGCCGACGACCGCTTCACCGTGCACGAGACGATCGCCTACGAGATGGCCATCCCGGTGTGGGCGCCACTGTTCGCGCCGCTCGTGCGCAAGGCCGTGGTCGACCCGCCCCCGCCCGGGTCGGCGCCGTGGTGGGCACCGCCCGACGTGCTCGACGCGCGCGCCGCTCGATCGATCAGCCTGCTGTGCGTCTTCGCCGTGTTCGCCGGCTATCTCGGCGTGCTGCTCAGCCAGACGAACACGTACTTCCAGGAGGAGTTCGGCTCCACCAACGCCGAGATCAGCTGGGTGCTCGTCGGGGTGCGCCTCGGCGCCGTGCTGGCCCTGGCCATCCTGGCCTTCGCCGATCGGCGTGGCCGGCGTGCCGTGCTGCTCGCCGCCACCTTCGGCGGCATCGCGCTGGCGGCGTCGGGCGCCATCGCGCCGAACCTCGCCGTGCTCGGCGTCACCCAGACGCTGGCGCGGTCGTGCTCGGCAGCCATCGGGTTCCTCGTCGTGATCATGGCGGCCGAGGAGATGCCCCCGAACTCGCGCGCCTTCGCCGTGTCCGTGCAGACGATGGCCGGGGCGCTGGGCGCCGGCGGCGTGGTGCTGTTCCTCACCATCGCCGACCAGGCCGTGTGGGCCTGGCGGATCTTCTACGCCGTGCCGCTGCTGATGATCTGGCCGACGATCCTGCTGGGGCGCCAACTCGTGGAGACCCGACGCTACGAGGTGCGCGAGGCCGCGGAGGAGCTGGGCGACGCCCTGCCCGCCGACGCCGCCATCGAGCCGGCCCAGGACGCGCCGGCGGCGCGCCACATCCGGCGGTTCGTCACGCTCGCCGCCAGCGTGTTCCTGTTCAACATCTTCGTGACGCCGGCGACGAACTTCTTGAACAGCTACCTGCGGACCGAGCAGGACTACAGCGGGTTGGCCATCAGCGGGCTGCAGGTGCTCACCAACCTGCCCGGCGGCATCGCCATCGTCGTGGGCGGCCGGCTCGCCGACCGCTACGGCCGCCGCATCGTCGGCGCCATCGGGGTCGCCGGCGGCGCCGGGTTCACGGTGCTCATGTACACGACGTCGGGGGGCTCGATCTGGGTGGCGTCGGCACTGGCGACGTTGATCGGCGCCCTCGCCGTCCCGGCGCTGGGTGTCTACGGACCCGAGCTGTTCCCGACCAGCCAGCGCGGCCTCGCCGGCGGCGGGCTGACCATCGCCACCGCCGCCGGTGCGGTCGCCGGCCTGCGGGCCGCCGGGCGGATGGCCGACGTCCTCGGCAGCTTCTCGCCCACCATCGCCATCCTCGGCATCGCACCGCTGCTCGTGGTGCTCAACATCTTGCTCTTCTACCCCGAGACCGCCCACAAGACGCTCGAGGAGCTCAACCCCGAAGACGCACCGCCCCCGGACCTGGCCACGCTCGCCGTCATCGAGCACGAGCTCGCCGAGCACGACCACGACCGCCACCATCTGGGGCTCGGGCACCGCCACCCGGAGGAGCCGGGCACCGACACCCCCTGACGCGCCCCGACGGCGCGCCACCACCGGCGACACGGCCGGCGGCGCCGCGCTCGGTACCATGCCCGCCGTGCAACCACGTCGTGCCCTCCTCCCCGTCCTCGTCGCGATCGCCGTCCTGCTGGGCGCCTGCTCGTCGGACGAGACCGGCCAGGTCCCCGTCACCGGCGCCCCGACCGGCCAGACCGCGCCGCCGGTCGGCGGCCCCAAGGCCGACCCGGCCACGGCGGCGGCCACCCGGGCCGTGGTCAACGGCAGCTCGATCGACGTGTACGACAGCCCCGACGCCGCCGAGCCCAGCACGACGCTGGCGAACCCGTGGATCTACGAGGGCGCCAACGGCGAGACGGCGCCCATCGAGCGGGTGTTCCTCGTGCAGGAGCAACAGGGCGACTGGGTGAAGGTGTACACCGGCGTCGAGCCCAGCTTCTCCGAGGGCTGGGTGCGGGCTGCCGACGTCACGCTGCAGCCGGTCGAGTACCAGGTCGACGTGTACCTCGATCAGTACAAGCTGACCGTGACCAAGGCGGGTCAGCCGTTCATGGACACCACCGTCGCCCTCGGCACCGCCGACCGCCCGACCGCCGGCGGCACCTACTACACGACCGTGCTGCTGCAGCCGCCGAACCCCGACGGCCCCTACGGGCCGTTCGCCTACGGGCTCAGCGGCTACTCCGACGACCCGGCGGTGCGCGAGCAGTTCGGCGGCAACGGCCAGCTCGGCCTGCACGGCACGAACCAACCCGACCTGCTCGGCACGAACGTGTCGAACGGGTGCATCCGCCTGGCGAACGAGGACATCACCGAGCTCGCCGAGGTGCTCCCGCTCGGGACGCCCGTCTACGTCCACGCCTGATGCGCCGGATCGTCGCCGCTGCGCTGGTGCTCGCCTCGGCGTCGGGCGCCGTGACCGCGTGCGGCGGCGACGCCTCCGCACCGCAGGGCAGCGGCCCCGCAGGGGGCACGGCGCTCGACACGGCGGGGACCGCCGACGTCACGGCACGCCCCGACGGCGCGCTGCCGCCCCAGGACCTGGCCGAGGTCGCTGCCGTCTACGACCCGATCCTCGAGCCCCTCGGCGTGCACCTGACGCGCGCCGCGCTCATCGACCTGGACGCCGGCGGGTACACGCCCTCGCCTGACGGACGCCACCTGGCGCTCTACGTCGCTCCGGACGAGCCGTTCACCGACGAGCAGTACGCCACGCACATCGCCCCGCTCGCCGGCGCCCTCACGTCCGACGTCTTCGCCCGCTACCCCGGGCTGGTCAGCTTCGACGTCTGCCAGGAGGGTCCCGACCTCGACGGTGACCCCGCCACGCTGCCGACCACGAAGTCGCAGCTCAACGTGGAGCGCGCCGCGCTCGGCGCCCTCGACTGGTCCACCGTGGCGCTGCCCGACCTCCTGGCGCTCGTGGCGTCCGACAACGCCGTCCGGCTGAGCGCGGCGATCGAGGTCCGCCGCACCGCGCCGTTCGCCGACGCGCAGCGCACGGCCGGCGCCACCGTCGGCTCCACCGCCGTGCCGGGACCCTCCCGCCTGCCCGCCACGATCCCGTCGACGACCACGACGGCGTCGACGCCGTGAGCCCGCGAGCGTCCACGCCGCCACCGGCGCCCCGCCGTCGGCGTCCGGGGGCGCTGCTGCTCGCCCACGGTGCCGGCGGCGACAACGACCATCCGCTGTTCCTGGCATTGGAGGCGGCGCTGGCGCCACTGCCCGTCGAACGGATGCGGTTCCCGTACCGCCAGGCCGGCAAGCGCGCCGTCGACCGCGCGCCGGTGGCCGTCGAGGCGGTGCGCCAATCGGCCACCGACCTGGTCCGGCGGGCCGGTTGCCGTCCGAACCGGTTGGTGCTCGGCGGACGGTCGTTCGGCGGGCGGATGTGCTCGCTCGCCGTCGCCGAGGGCCTGCCGGCCGCCGGGCTGGTGCTCCTGAGCTATCCGCTGCATCCGCCGGGCAAGCCCGACCGCCTGCGCACCGAGCACTTCGGGGACCTGCGGCTGCCGTGCCTGTTCGTCTCCGGCCGCAAGGACGCCTTCGGCTCGCCCGACGAGCTCGAGTCGGCGACGGCGGCCATCCCGGGCCCGGTGACCCACCTGTGGGTCGACGGCGGCCACGACCCGGCGCCGAAGACGCACGAGGCCATCGTCGCCGCCGTGCGTGCGTGGCTCGCCGACCTCCCCGCCAGCTGACGCCAGCGGGAGCCGCCGCCGGCTCAGGCGCCGGTCAGGAGCCGACGGGCCTCGGTGAGCTCGGCGATGCGCGCCGCGGCGGACCGCTCCGCCCCGCCGTGATCGGGATGCGCCTGGCGCAGCAGCACGCGGAACTGCTTGCGCACCAGGCGCTCGGGCACGCCGCCGACCACCGGCTCGGGCTCGTCGACTGCGGCCTCCTCGGCACGCAGGCGGGCGATGGTGTCGCCGTCGAGCCCCAACACGTCGAGCGCCCAGGCGATGGGGTCGACACCGATGTCGGGACCGAGTCCACCGGCGACGGCCGAACCGCTGACGGCGGCGACGAAGTCGGGACCGAGCGGCCCCACCCAGCCGATGGCCCGGCGCACGCTGTGCAGGACGTGACGGCGCGGTCCGGGGGCGATGCGGCGGGCGGCGTAGATCGCCGCCAGCACCAGCTGCTCGGGGGCGGCGCGCACCTCGGCGACGTCGAAGGCGACGGTGTCGCCGGCGCCGACGAGCCGAGCCACGCTGCGCTGCAAGCCCACGCGGTCGGTCTGGAGCCGGTGCCGGAGGCACGGCTGCGGGATGCGCCGCCCCTCCTCGACGTCGTGGGTGAGGACGACCACGTCGGGGATGGCGTCGGGATCGATGGCCGGGATGCCGAGCGCCACCATGCCGGCCAGCAGGACGCCGCCGAACCCGGGCGACGGATCGACCGGCAGCACCACGTCGCCCAGCGCCACACGCCGGGTGGGAGCGACGGGCCGGGAGTGGAAGAGCTCCACCTGGGCGAGCATCCGGTCAACCTATCGGCGGCCCACCGTCGGCCGTCCGGCGCTTCGTCGGCCCTTCGCTCCCGAGGTGGCGCTCGGGTGCGGATCGACGCACGCCCGTAGCATCGTGTCGATGGATGCACCGGCGCTCGACGGCACGCCCCGCTCGCTCGATCCCCGCATCCGCACGGTGTGGCGGATCGGCGAGCTCGCGGGCGCGGTGATCGTGGGCGGTGCCGCGATCGTGGCGGCCGTGCTGACCCACGCTCCGGGCTGGCTCCTCGGCGCCGCCGGGGGCCTCGCCGCCGTCCTGGTGCTCCGGGCGATCGTGTGGCCGGGCCTCGCCTGGCGATGCTGGCGCTGGTCGGCATGGCCGGACGCCATCGAGCTCCGGCACGGCGTGCTGTGGCGCAGCGCGTCGCTCGTGCCCTACCACCGCATCCAGCAGATCGACATCCATCGGGGCCCGATCGAGCGGATGGTCGGCCTGTCGACGCTCATCCTGCGTACGGCGGCGGCCGCCACCGACGGTCGCATCCCCGGCGTCGCCGCCGACGAGGCAGAAGCGCTCCGACACGATCTGCTGGCGCGCGCCGGGATCGACGATGCCGTCTGAGCTCCCGCCGCCCGGCGCACCACCGCCGCCGCAACCGCCAGGTGCACGCGGTCCGGGCATCGGCCTGCCGGGGCTCCCCGGCAACGGGACGGACCCGCGTGGTGGCCCGCGCCGCGCCAGCCCGCTCACCCTCGTCTCGGCCGCCGTGTCCGCCGTCGGCGGCCTGCTGCTCGAGGCGGTCGAGAGCGCAGCCACCTCCGCCGCGGCCGGCGGCGCCGGACGAGGCTCGTTCCTGGGGCTGCTGATCGTCTTCTTGGTGTTCGTGAACCCGCTGTTCATCGGGGTGCGGTGGTTCGCCACCACCTACACGGTCGACGATCGCACGATCGTGGTCGACAGCGGCGTGCTCCAGCGCTCGCGCAAGGTGGTGCCGTTCGCCCGCCTCCAGCAGATCGACGTGCACCAGAAG
>JAGQTE010000356.1 GCA_020439175.1 Acidimicrobiales bacterium
CCTCGACGAGGGCTCCAGCCTGCACGTGCTCGAGATGTTGCTCGCCGACAGCGGCTCCGGCCTCGACGAGTCGGCGGCCGTCATCGTCGAGACCGTGCAGGGCGAGGGCGGCATCAACGTGGCGACGGCCGGATGGCTCCAGCAGCTCGAGCTCCTCTGCCGCGAGCACGACATGTTGCTGATCGTCGACGACATCCAGATGGGCATCGGGCGCACCGGTCCGTTCTTCAGCTTCGAGGCGATGGGCATCACGCCCGACATCGTCACGGTGTCGAAGTCGCTGTCGGGCTCGGGGCTGCCGCTGGCGCTCACGCTGTTCCGGCCCGAGCTCGACGCCTGGGAGCCCGGCGAGCACAACGGCACCTTCCGCGGCAACAACGCCGCCTTCGTGACCTCCGCCGCCGCCATCGACCACTTCTGGCGCGACGACGAGCTCCAGCGCGAGGTGGCGCGCAAGGGCGAGCTCGTCGAGCGCTGGCTCACCGCCATCGCCGGCGCCCATCCCGCCGCCGGCGCCGACGTGCGCGGGCGCGGGATGGTGTGGGGGCTCACACTCGCCGATCCGGCCGTGGCCAGCGCCATCTGCACGGCGGCGTTCGATCGACAGCTGCTCGTCGAGACGTCCGGGCCCGAGGGCGAGGTCGTCAAAGTCATGCCGCCGCTCGTCATCGACGATGCGAAGCTGGGCGAGGGCCTCGACCGGCTGGCGGACGCCGTCGACGAGGTGCTCGGACGGGACGAGGTCAGCGCGGAGGTGCTTCGGTGATCGTGCGCACGTTGGACGAGGTCGTGGGTTCCGATCGCGAGGTCGGCGCGCCGACGTGGACGAGCCGTCGCCTGCTGCTGGCGCGCGACGGCTGCGCGTTCTCGCTGCACGACACCATCATCGAGGCCGGCACCACCACCGAGATGTGGTACCGCAACCACGTCGAGGCCGTGTACTGCATCGAGGGCAGCGGCACGCTGCTCGACCGCGAGACCGGCGAGTCCTACGCGCTGGCCCCGGGCACGATGTACGTCCTCGACGGCAACGAGCGGCACACGGTCACGGCCGACACCCAGCTGCGGATGGTGTGCGTGTTCGACCCGCCGGTCACGGGCGACGAGGTCCACGATGCCGACGGGGCCTATCCCGCCGCCGAGGGAGCCGGCCGATGAGCGTGCTGACCCCCCGGCCGTCGGCCTACCCGTCACGCGTCTCGGCCGAGCCGGCGCGGCTGCCGCGCACCGACCCGGTCGTGTGGGGCACCGTCGACGACGGTCCGCTCGACGAGGCGGCGCTCGCCCGGTTCGCCACGTCGGGCTACCTGACGCTCGACCAGCTGATCGACCGTGACGAGGTGGCGGCGCTGCTGCGCGAGGTCGATCGCCTCGCCGCCGACCCGGCGCTCGCCGGCGACGAGCGCCTGATCCTCGAGCCGGGCAGCGGCGAGGTCCGCTCCGTGTTCGAGCTCCACGTCCTGTCCGAGCGCTTCGCCGAGCTGTTCGCCCACCCGGCCGTGCAGGCGCCGGTGCGCCAGCTCCTCGGCTCGGACGTCACCATCTTCCAGAGCCGGGTGAACCGCAAGCCCGGGTTCCGGGGCCGGGAGTTCTCCTGGCACTCGGACTTCGAGACCTGGCACACCGAGGACGGCATGCCGCGCCCGCGGGCGGTCAGCCTGTCGCTGGCCCTCACCGAGAACCGCAGCGACAACGGCAGCCTGATGATCATCCCGGGGTCGCAACGCACGTTCGTCAGCTGCGTCGGCGAGACGCCCGACGACCACTACCGCGAGTCGTTGCGCAACCAGCAGTACGGCGTGCCCGACGAGGAGTCGCTGGTGGCGCTGGTCGAGGCGGGCGGCATCGAGACCGTCACCCTCACCCCCGGCTCCGGTGTGCTGTTCGACTGCAACTGCATGCACGGGTCGAACGGCAACATCACGCCGTTCGGCCGCTGCAACGTCTTCGTCGTGTTCAACTCGGTCGACAACCCGCTCGAGGAGCCCTTCGGCGGGACGACGCCCCGACCGAGGTTCCTGGCGGCTCGCTGACCCGCCCGCCGGGTGTCGCTCGGCCGGGTGTCGCTCGGCCGGCTGCGTTCGGCCGGGTGCCGCTCAGCCGCCGAACAGCTTGGAGTAGTCGGCGCCGCGGCGCAGGTGGTGGCCGCCGTCGACGCCGAGCATCTCGCCGGTGATCCACGACGACTCGGGCCCGACGAGGAACCGCACCGCCCGGGCGATGTCGTCGACGGTGCCGAGCCGGCGGATGGGCATCTGGTCGAGGTAGTCCTCGAGCAGCGGGCCGCCGGCGGTGATCACCGTCATCAGCTCGTCGTCGATGATGCCGGGCTGGACGGCGTTGACCCGGATGCCCTTGTCGCCGAGCTCCTCGGCCGCCGCCTTGCACACCATCTCGAGCCCGGCCTTCGAGGCGCCGTACGCCCAGAGCCAGCGGTGCACGAAGTGCCCGGCGCCGGACGAGTTGGCGACGATGGCGCCGCCCTGGCCCGAAGCCACCATGGCCTCGGCGGCGTGCTTGATGGTGATGATCGTGCCGGTGAGGTTGAGGTCGATGGTCGCCCGCACGCCGGCGATGTCGGCGCCGAGGATCGAACCCATGTGGAAGGCGCCGCCGGCGTTGGCGAAGCAGATGTCGAGGTTGCCGGTCGGCTCGGCGGCGTGCGCCACGGCGGCGGCGGTCTGCTCCTCGTCGGTGACGTCGGCGACGATGTGGCTGACGACGACGCCGTTCGCCGCCGCGGTGCGGATGTCGGCGACGGCGGCTTCGAGCTTCTCGGCGGTCCGGCCGCAGATCGTGACGTGCGCGCCGTCGGCGGCCAGCAGCTTGGCGGTGGCGAGGCCGATGCCGCTGCCGCCGCCGGTCACCAGCGCCGTGCGGCCGGCGATCCCGCCGGAGGTCGCCCCGTGTTGCTCCTGTGCGTTCGTGACTTCGCTCACGGCGTTCGCCCCCCGGTCGTCCCTGCAAAATCGGGCTCGATTCTCCGACATGTCGAAGTGCCCAGCCCAATTTCGGTGGGTGGGGCGGCGTCGTTAGGGTGGCCGCCGTGGCGGACGTTGCGGACGTAGCGGACGGGGGAGCAGCGGTGCGGCGGCCGGCGGTCCCCACCCTGGTGGGCGCCGCCGTCATCACGCAGCGCCCGGACGACGTCGCCTCCCCCGGCGGTGGCGACGACACACTCGGGCTGATGGTCCGCGCCGTGCGTGCCGCCGCCGACGACGCCTGCGGCGACGGAGCCGACGCGGCGCGGCTGCTCGGCGCCGTCGAGTGGATCGGGGTGCCGGAGGGGACGTGGCCGGTGCCGGACCCGGCCCGGCTGGTCGCCGAGCGCATCGGTGCGACCGGCGCCCGGACGTGTCGTGCCGGTGTCGGGGTGCTGCAACAAGACGTCATCGCCCGGGCGTGCGCCGCCATCGTCGCCGGCGAGCTCGACGTGGCCCTTGTCGTCGGCGGCGAAGCGAAGGCGCGCGCCCAGGCCGCCCGGCGCGCCGGCGTCGACGCCACCGAGGCGGCCCAGGCGGCCGACGTGGTGCCGGACGAGCCGTGGCAGCCGAGCGACCTCGGCGTCGCCGACCTCGAGATCATCCGCAACTCCATCGCCCCGGTCACGTCGTTCGCCCTGATCGAGTCGGCGCTGCGGGCGGCGGCCGGTCGCTCGCCGGCTGAGCACCGGGCGCACCTGGGCCGGCTGTGGTCGGGCTTCGCCGCCATCGCTGCCGACCTCGATTGGGCCTGGGACCGCTCGGCGCCGTCGGCGGAGGGCATCGTCACGCCGTCGCCGGAGAACCGCGTCGTCGCCGACCCGTACACCCGGCTGCTGGCGTCGCAGTGGAACGTCGACCAGGCGGCGGCGTTGGTGCTGTGCTCGTCGGCCGCCGCCGACCGCTTCGGCATCGACCCGTCCCGCCGCGTGCATCCGCACGCCTCGGTGGTGTCGAACCACTCGGTCCCCCCGCCGGCACGCGCCGACCTCGCCGGGTCACCCGGTGCGGCCCTGGCCGCCGAGCGGGTGCTGGAGCTCACGGCCGGCGGCCTCGGCGTCGGCGCCGTGGCGTCGGTCGACCTCTACAGCTGCTTCCCGGCGGCCGTGCAGCTGTATGCGGCGGCGTTGGGGCTGCCGCTCGACGACCCGCGCCGTCTCACCGTCACCGGCGGCATGACCTTTGCCGGCGGGCCGCTCAACAACTACGTGCTGGGGGCGATGGTGGAGCTGGCGCGGCGACTGCGGGCGGCGCCGGGCACCGTGGGGCTGTCGACCAGCGTCAGCGGCTCGTTCGTCAAGCAGGGGCTCGGGACGTGGTCGACCGACGCGCCGGAGCGACCGTTCGTGCACGCCGACCTCTCGGTTGAGGTGGCGGGCGTCGACGTGGCCCGCCCGCTGGTGGACGCCGTCGCCGACGGCACGGTCGTCGCC
>JAGQTE010000357.1 GCA_020439175.1 Acidimicrobiales bacterium
CGGCGAGGTCCGCCTCGATCGCCACCGCCTGACGACCCGTCGCCTCGATCGCCGCGACGACCTCCGACGCGTCGGCGGCACGCTGGGTGCCGTAGTCGTCCGGCAGCGACGGCGGCGTCGCCTCGGCCGCGAAGCGGAGGTACGTCACGACCACGTCGCAGCCGGCGGCCGCCAGCCCACGCGCCACGGCGGCACCGATGCCGTGGTTGGCGCCGGTGACGAGGGCGACGGGTGTGCGCTCAGCGCCGGAGTCGGTCACAACCCCGCCATTCTGGTAGCGAAACCGGTCGGTTCCTGGCGCGGGTTCACTACCGGAACGAGATGCCGGCCTCGACCCCGCGTTCTGGTAGTGAAACTGGTTCGTTCCTGGCGCGGGTTCACTACCAGAACGGCGGAGCGGTCGGGCTCAGGTCGTCGGCTCGAGGACGAACAGGGGGATCACCCGGTCGGTGCCCGCCTGGTAGGCGTCGTAGTCGGGCCACACGGCCACGGCGCGCGCCCACCACGCCGCCTTCTCGTCGCCGTCGACCTCGCGCACGGCGAAGTCGCGCAGCTCGGCGCCGTCCTGCAGCCGGGCCACCGGCTGGGCCCGCACGTTGTGCACCCACTGCGGGTGCGTCGGCGCGCCGCCCATCGAGCCGACGACGGCGTAGTTGCCGTCGCCATCGGCAACACGCACCAGCGGCGTCTTGCGGACCTTGCCCGACTGCGCACCCACGGTCCACAGGATGATCCACTCGTCACCCACCAGGTCGCTGGCCTCCGAACCGCCGGAGCGCTCATAGCGAGCGACCTCCTCGGCGATCGGCTCCCACGGGCTCGGCTCGTACTCGGCGTCGAATGGCGACACGGTCCCTCCTCGGTTCCCGACCGGTCCGGCGGGCGGCGCGGTCGACGGACGTTCGTTCTGATGCACGGTACTCAGTTCTCGCGCCAGGACTGCTACGGTCGGCACGCGCCGCATCAGGGGGGATCCACATGCACGCACCGACGCACCGCGCCCGGCGCCACGCCGCCGGGTCGACGAGATCTGCCGCGACCGCCGCGGCCTGCCTGGCCGCCGTGGCGATCCTCGCCGGCGCCTGTTCGTCATCCGGAGACGAGGCGTCCCCGGGTACGGCCGCGACGGCGACCGGTGCCGGCGACGTCGGCTCCAGCGGGTCGACCATCACGACCTGGGATCCCGACCGGTTGCCGTCCGAGATCGTGGCCACCCCCGTCGAAGGGAACGGCATCGTGCTCCCGCAACCGGCAGCGCCGCTGCCGGCCGGGTACGAACAGCAGGAGTATCTCGTGGACGGCACCGCCACGTCCTTCGCCGCGGTCGAGACCCCCGACGACGGCTTCTGGACCGTCGAGCCGTCCGGGGAGGCCGACTACCGCACCCGCGTGATCGTGCGCCGGCCCGGCGACCCCGCCGACTTCAGCGGCACCGTCGTGGTCGAGTGGTTCAACGTCAGCGCCATCGAGGCCGATCCCGACTGGGGCTACAACTCCGAGGAGATCGGGCGCGAGGGCCACGCCTACATCGGCGTGAGCACGCAGGCCCAGGGCGTCGAAGGCGGCGCCACCATCCTCGAGGTGAACGTCGACCCCGAGGCGGCCGCCGACGCCGGCACGTCGACCGACACGTCGGGTCTGAAGAACATCGACCCCGAGCGCTACGGCACCCTCGCCCACCCGGGCGACGCCTACGCCTTCGACATCTTCACCCAGGTCGGGCGGGCCGCCGCCGAGACACCGGAGCTCCTGTTGGGCGACCTCGACCCGACTCAGGTGATCGGCGTGGGCGAGTCGCAGTCGGCCATGTTCCTCACCACGCTCGTCAATGCGGTGCACCCCGTGTCGCCGGCGTTCGACGGGTTCTTGATCCACAGCCGCGCTGCGTCGGCCGCGCCGATGGACGGCGACTTCCTCGGCGCCACCGAGACGCAGGATCCGGCCGCCGCACTCTCCCAGGGGGTACGCATCCGCACCGACCTCGACGTCCCGGTGGCGATGTACGAGGCCGAGACGGATCTGACCCTGCTCGGCTACGCCAACGCCCGCCAACCCGACACCGAGCGCATCCGCACGTGGGAGGTCGCCGGGACGGCGCACGCCGACGCCCAGACGCTGCGGTCGATGCTCGGCGGCCCGCGCGACCCGTCGATCGGCAGCCTGCTCGGTTGCGAATCGATCAACACGGGTCCGCACAAGGAGACGGTGCAGGCGCTGCTGCATCACCTCGTCGCCTGGGCCGCCGGAGGTGACGCTCCTCCCGAGGCGCCTCGTCTGGAGCTGGTCGACGATGCGGCCGACGGGTCGATCGTGATCGCCCGCGGCGACGACGGCAACGCGCTCGGCGGGGTGCGCAACCCGCTGGTCGACGCACCGACGGCCACACTCACCGGCGAGCCGCCGGACGGCGCGTCGATCGCCGACCTGGCCGGCGGTTCGGGAGACCTGTGCATCTTGTTCGGCAGCACGATCCCGTTCGACCAAGCCGCCCTCGTCGAGCGCTACGGCGACGCCGACGGCTACGTCTCGCAGTTCACCGATGCCACCGAGACGGCGGTCGCCGGCGGCTTCCTGCTGCGGCCGGACGCCGACGTGCTCCTCGCCGAGGCCGAGGCCAACCGGACCCTGTTCCCCTAGGCAACGGTCGTTGCCTACCCTGGCGCCATGACACGGCGGACCAGGGGGGTCCCGTGGCGCATCGGCCACGGACGACGGCGCGCGCTCGGCGCCGCCGCGGCGGTGGCGCTGCTCGCCGGCCTGGCGCTCGCCGCCGTGCCGGGCTCGGCGGCGACCCAGACCGAGCTCGACGGGACCTGCGCCGTGAGCGGTCCGGCAACCGAGAGCGGCAGCGTGCTGATCAGCCACCCGATGCTCCCGCAGATCACCGGCGCTGACCTGCCGATCACCGTCGCCACGACGACGGAGGTGCCGGACGCCATCAACCCCGGCCACCTCATCCATGTGGCGGCCGACGTGGAGCTCGACCTGTCCACCATCGCCACGGACGTGCTCGAGCAACGGGTGAAGCCCGGGGTCATCGCCGCCGGCTTCCCGACGCTCGCGCCGTCAGCGTGGGTCGAGCTCGACCTGCACGCGGTGACGATCGACGTGGCACACCCCGCCGGCACCGTCGCCACCGGGATCCCGTCGGCGTCGTCGCCGGCGTCGGCCACGACGGCCGGCTGGACACCCGACAGCGTGCGCCTGACGATCGACCACCTCTCGGTCGACACGCGCGCCCCGCAGCCGCCGGCGACGGCTCGTCTCGCCTGGACGGTGTCCGACGGCGGCGACCCACCGCCGCGCACCTTGACGTTCGACGCCGGTGCCGTGACCTTCGAGGCCACCGTGTCGGTCGGACTGCTGTTCTACGACGCGCCGGTGGTCGGCGCCGTCTCGGCGCCGTGGACCTGCCATCCGAACCAGCAGCACGCCGGCCTCGCGGCGGTCGAGGTCGTGTCCGACCCCGTGCCGTCCACGACGGCGCCGACGTCCACCTCGAGCACGCTCCCCACCTCGACCACGATGTCGACGTCCACCACGTCCACGACGTGGCCGGCAGCACCGACGATCCCACCAGATGCCTGTCGGATCGACGGGTTCGACGCGTACGGCGGCTTCACCGGCGTCGCACTCGACGCCACCGGGTACTTCCGCACCGAGCGCGTCGACGATCGGTGGTGGTTGGTCGATCCCGACGGCCACCCCTTCTTCTCCCAAGGCATCAACCACGCCACGTTCGTCGGCACCCCCGACAAGTACGGCGCCACGCCGTATCACGACGCCGCCGTCGCCCGGTACGGCACCCAGGAGGCCTGGGCCGACGCGCAGGTGGAGCGCATGGACGCCTGGGGCTACAACACGCTCGGCGCTTGGAGCGACGACGTCTTCTTCGACGACAAGCCATACGTCCTGCTGTTGGGCCTGACGGGGCAGGACTTCGCGACTGGCCGGATGCAGGACCTGTTCGAGCCTGCCTGGGAGACCGGTGTCCGGGCGCAGGCGGACGCGGCCGCCGCCGTGCACGCCGACAACTCGATGCTCGTCGGCTACTGGTCGGACAACGAACTGCACTTCGGACCGGACTGGCGAGAGCTGCACCTGTTCGACGACTACCTGGCGCGCCCTGCCACTGCCGCCGGAAAGCAGGCGCTGCTCACGTTCCTCCAGGACCGGTACCCCTCGTTCGAGGCCTTCGCCGACGACGTCACCACGACGGCGACGAGCTGGTCCGGCCTCGAGGACCCGTCCTCGGTCACCGGCTGGACGACGACCGGAGGTGAGGCCACACGGGCGGCCTGGGTCGGGGCCGTCGCCGAGCGGTACTTCTCGGTCACCGAAGGCGCCATGCGCGACGCCGACCCGAACCACCTGTTCTTCGGCCCCCGCTTCCTGGCGCAGACGACCGGCACCCCCGTGCTCGCCGCCGCAGCACGCCACGTCGACGTCGCCAGCTTCAACCTGTACCCGTTGCGGCCCGAGCTGATCGAACCGCTGCGCAACGCCGACCCCACCTACCTCCCCGTCGACGACGCGCTGGCGGCGCAAGCGGCGCTGCTGGACAAGCCGATCCTGATCAGCGAGTGGAGCTTCCGCGCCGCCGACTCCGGTCTTCCCAACACGTGGCCGCCGCTGTTCCCGACGCTCGAGACGCAGGCGCAGCGCGCCGGCGCCTACGAGGCGTACGTGCAGGCGCTGCTCGCCACCGACTGGGTGGTCGGCCAGCACTGGTTCGAGCACGCCGACGAGCCCCCGGCAGGACGCTTCGATGGCGAGGACTCCAACTTCGGCCTCGTCGACAACGACGACGAGCCGTACCCGCTGCTCACCGCCGTGTCGAAGGTCATGCACGACTGCGCCTACACCCGGCTGCTCGACCCGCCTCCCTCGTCGACGACCACGACCGGCCCAACGCCGACGAGCACGGCAGCACCGGCGAGCATCGACGGCGGCGGGCCCACGACGTCGGCGGCAGCCCCGGCGAGCGCCGCGACCGTGCAGCCCCGGTTCACCGGCTGAGCAGCAGCGCCGGCTCGTCGTGGCGCCGGTCCCCGACCGGCGGTCCGCACCGATCCTGACCTACCGTGCGATCGTGCACGCCTCGCATCGGCATCGACGGTCCATCGGTCGTCGACGCATCCCACGGCAGCACCCCTGGGTCGCCGGTCTGGTCGTCGGACTGGTCCTCGCCGTGACGCTCGGCGCCTGCGCCACCTCCGAGCCGTCGGCATCGTCGCAGGCCACGGCATCTGCGACGTCGACCGACGAGCCTCCAGCGTGCACGCCGACCTCGAGCGCCGGCGACACGACCGACGGCGCCCGGACGATCGAGGTCGACGGCACCGTGCGCAGCTACCTCCTGCACGTGCCCGGCGGGGCCGGCTCCGGCGCGACCGCGGGATCGACGGGCTCGGCGCCCGCGCCCGACGGGGCCCGGCCGCTCATCGTCAACCTCCATGGGCACGACGGCAGCGCCGCCGACCACGACGCCAACACGCATCTGGGCGAGGCGGCGTCGGCGCGCGGCTACGTCGTCGTCACCCCCGACGCGCTCGGCGAGCCAAGCCGGTGGAACGTCGACCGCCGGCCGGGCGACGCCGACGACCTCGCCTTCCTGGACGTGCTCGTCAGGACCGTGATGGACGAGCAGTGCATCGACCGGGCGCGGGTGTTCGTCGCCGGCAGCTCGCTCGGTGCGGCGTTCGCCGGCGTCGCCGCCTGCGAGCCCCCGTACCGGTTCGCCGCGGTGGCCATGGTCATCGCCACCGTGCGGCTCGGCTGTCCCGACGACGTGGTGCCCCCGGTCCTCACCATCCGCGGCACGGCGGATCCGGTCGTCCCCTACGACACCGCCCCCGAGATCGTGCGACACATCGTCGAGCACCACGGCTGCGACCCCGATCCCGTGCTGGAGGCGCCGATGCCGGGTGTCGACCGCGCCCGGTTCGGGGACTGCCGCGCCGATGCCGCCGTGGTGTTCGACACCGTGCACGACGGCCTGCACAGCTGGCCCGGCGGCGACCGCGCCGCCATCGTGGGCAACTCAGCCGCCGGCGCCACCTACCCGGCGACCGAGCAGATCCTCGACTTCTTCGACGCCGTGCCCTGACGGGTCACGCGCCGTGGTCTGACGGGTCAGGCGACGGGGGCGCAGACCTCGAGCTCCATGCCGTCCACGTCGCGGAAGAACAGCGACCAGGTGTCCCCGCCGAGCACCTGGAGGTCGCCCACGTCCGCCCCGGCGTCGACCAGACGGTCACGCACGGCCTCGAGCGTGGCGTGATCGGGCACGGCGAGGCCGAAGTGGTCGATGGCGCCGCGCGCGCCGATGCGACGCTGCTCGCCGATGATCGACGCCTCGTCGACCTCGAAGATGTTCAGGGCCGCGCCGGCGCCCAGATCGACGATGGCCATGCGGGGGTGGTCGCCCTCGGCCGCCATCTCGAACACGACCGGCGCCTCGAAGACGCGGTCGTACCAGGCGGTGCACCGGTCGAGGTCGGTGGTGAGGGTGGCGATGTGGTTGAACCCGGTCGTGATGGGCATGGCGGCTCGTCTCCGTGTGCGCTATTTCATCTGACTTATACACTATTCAATAGTGAGGAGGTCTTGTCAATGCCCTAGGCTGCGCGCCGATGGCCCGCCGCTATGACTCGACCCGCCGGCAGGCGCAGGCGCGCGCCACCCGGCTGCGCATCATCGAGGCCGCCACCGACCTGTTCGTCACCCACGGCTACGCCGCCACCTCGATCGCCGCCATCGCCGACGCCGCCGACGTGGCGCCTCAGACCATCTACGCCGCCTTCGGCACCAAGGCCGGGCTGCTCGGCGCTGCCGTCGACGTGGCCATGGCCGGCGACGACGAGCCGATCGCCATCATCGACCGGCCCGACCAGCAGGCGGTCCTCGCCACCGACGATCCCGCCGCCGCTGCCGCCGGCTTCGCTGCCGCCGCCACCGGACTGCTCGCCCGTGCCGGCCGGCTCATCCACGCCGCCGACGCCGCACCCGACCCCGACGGTGAGCTCGAGGCGATGCGCCGCACCGGCCATCGCGCCCGACGCACCGACATGCGCCACCTCGCCGACGCCTTCGCGGCGTCGGGCCTGTTGCGCGACGGCATCGACGCCGAGCTGGCCGCCGACATCCTGTGGACGCTCGCCAGCCCCGGCGCGTACTACGCCTTCACCACGACGCTCGGCTGGAGCGACGCCCGCTACCAACGATGGCTCGCCGCCAGCGTGGCGCGCGCCCTGTTCGTCTGAGGTCGGCGACGTCGGGTCGGCGACGGCCCGCAGGCCCGTCGGGTGCGTCAGCCGCCGGCGGTGACGACGATCGTGGCCGCCAGGGCCATGCGGTGCTCCTTGCTCCAGGGTGGACCGAGCTCGGTGCGCGGCGCCGCCAGCACGGCCTCGAGATCGGCGGACGGACCCAGCGCCTGCGCCGCCGCCGCCTCGACGGTCTTGGCGTCGAAGGTGTGGACCTGCCAGCCCCGCCGGTCGGCCGCCGCGGCCAGCACCTCGAGGTACATGACCGAGTCGGCACGGCTCTCGTGCGGCGGGCGGCGCAACGCCGCCATGTCGGTGGGCAGGTCGTCTCGCCACGCCCGCAGGCACAGGTGGGTGACCGGCGCCGTCAGGTCCTGCGCCAGGGCGTCGAGCGCGGCCTCGGTCATGTGCTCCGCCGAGGCCCGCACCCGCGCCACCAGCTCGCCGAGCGCTGCGTCGTCGAGCTCGTCGCCGCTGCGGTGCAGCTCGTGCGTCCCGCCCTCGTGATGGATCGGCGCCGCGGGCAGCCCCGGTTCGATCAGCTCGACCCGGCGCCGGTCGACGACGCGGTGCCGGTCGTCGGCGGTCACCAGGTTCGCCCAACCGAGGTGGTGCGCCACCCCGACGGCGAGCCCGGTCGTCGCTGCGGAATGTCCCATCTCTCCTGGCGCCTCCCGGTCGTCGTCGCCGCCCGGCGACCCGGACCACGTTGGCATGCCGGCGCCGGCATCGCACTAGGGTCCGCCGGGTCATGGATCGCGACCAGCTCCTCGCCCGCTTCGACCTGACCGACCGCGTCGCCATCGTGACCGGCGGCAGCCGGGGCATCGGCCAGGCGATCGCCGAGGGCTTCGCCGGCATGGGTGCCAAGGTCGTCATCGCCAGCCGCAAGGCCGACGCCTGCGAGGCGGCCGCCCGCACCATCACCGACGCCGGCGGCACCGCCCTGCCCGTGGCGACGCACCTGGGTGACCCGGACCAGCTCGGCGCGCTCGTGGCGCGCACCGTCGAGGTCTTCGGCGGCGTGGACATCGTCGTGAACAACGCCGCCAACCCGCTGGCGCTGCCCATCGGATCGATCACGCCCGAGGCGTTCGCCAAGTCCCACGACGTGAACCTCCGGGGGCCGGTGCTGCTGGTCCAGGAGGCGCTCAAGCACCTGCGCGCCAGCGAGCACGCCGCCGTCATCAACGTCGTCACCGCCGGGATCTTCACCAGCGGGGCCTACGTCTCGATGTACGTCGCAGCGAAGGCGGCGCTGCTGGCGATGACCCGGGCGATGGCGGCCGAGCTCGCCGGCGACGGCATCCGGGTCAACGCCCTGGCGCCCGGCACCGTCGACACGCAGATGGTCCGCAACACGCCCGAGGCGTTCCAGCAGCTCGCCGTCGACGCTCAGCTGATCAAGCGCATGGCGGCACCCGACGAGATGGTGCCACCGGCGCTGTTCCTGGCCAGCGAGGCGTCGAGCTTCATGACCGGCCAGGTGCTCGTCGTCGACGGCGGCATGACCACGCCCTAGCCCCGGAGGCACCGCCATGGACCTCGTCGACATCGACCGGCGTGACGACCGCATCGCCGTCGTCACGCTGCAGCGCCCCGAACGACGCAACGCCCTGTCGATGACCATGGTCAGCGAGATCAAGGCGGCCTTCGCCTCGCTGCACCGCGACCGCGCCGTCGACACCGTGGTGCTGACCGGCGCCGGCAAGGGCTTCTGCGCCGGTGCCGACCTGAGCTTCGAGCCGGACCCGGCGCCCGACAGCGAGGGCCGCGGGCCCGTCGGGCTCGTGTACCGCTCCCAGGAGCACCTCGCCGAGATGATCCTGGCCGTCCACGAGTGCGACAAGCCGATCGTGGCGGCCGTGCACGGCGCCGCGGTCGGGGGTGGTCTGGCGCTGGCGCTTGCCTGCGACCTGCGGGTGGCGACCACGACGGCGCGCTTCGGCGCGGCGTTCATCACGGTGGGGCTGTCGTCGTGCGACGTCGGCGTGAGCTACTTCCTGCCGCGCCTGATCGGACCGACCCGGGCCGCCGAGATGATGCTGACCGGTCGTCATGTCAGCGGCGCCGAGGCCGACGCGTTCGGGCTGCTCAACCGCCTGGTCGACGACGAGGCGGCGTTGCTGCCGACCGCGCTCGAGCTGGC
>JAGQTE010000358.1 GCA_020439175.1 Acidimicrobiales bacterium
GGCCCGACGGCGGCGATGTCGGTGACGACAGCAACCCGGACAGCAGCGGCGACAGCAACGCGGACAGCTCCCTCGACGACGACGCATCGCGCTTGCCCGATCCGAGCGCCGCTACCCTGCGTCTCGTGCACGGCGGCCTGAGCAGCCGAGGTCGCGCCCCGGATCCTGCGAGATGACCATGACCGCCCAGCCGACCGCCGAGCCCACCCCGAAGCGGTCGCCGGGTCGTCCACGCAACCGCCCGCCGGACGAGCAGCGGGCCGAGATCATCGTCGCCGCCCGCCAGGTCTTCGCCGAGCACGACTACACCGGCACCACGATCGAGCTGGTCGCCCGCACGGCCGGCGTGGCACGCCCAGCCGTGTACGAGTTCTTCGCCAACAAGGAGGAGCTCTTCGTCGCCGTCGCCGAGGACGCAGGCCGGCGCATCGCCGACTACTACGCCGCCGGCCCGGGCGTCACCCTCGGCAAGGACCTGCGCGGCTACCTGCGCGCTGTCATCGGCATGCTGTTCGACTTCATCGAGGAGCACCCCGACATCGCCACCGTGGTGCGGCTCATCGATCAAGGTGCCGTGGCGCAGGTCACCCAGGGAGGCCTCAACGTGCGCCGCGAGATCGAGCGCGGCGTGTCGGGCCTGATCGAGGACGGGTTCGCACCGCTCGGCGGGCTGCCGTCCGAGGCGGCACGGGTGCTCGCCGCCGCCACGCAGGCGCTCGTCGAGGAGGTCGGCTTCCGCCAGCCGGGCGAGGCGGGATGGGAGAAGGAGCGCACGGTCGAGCTCCTGACCACCTTCATGCTCGGCGGCCTGCTGCAGGTCACCCGCGAGCGGGACCGCTTCACCGACTTCTGAGCCGGGGACGCGTCCGCGACCCGGGCACTCCGGGGGCCGGGGCCGCCTCAGGCCGGGACCGGGGGCGCCACGGTTCGGGCCGCCGCCACGGCGGTAGCCACCCGACGCCGCTCGCCGGCCACGACCACCAGCTCGCGGTTGTGGGTGTGCGACACCTCGCCGACCCGGCGCCCAGCCGGATCGTGGATGCCGATCTGGGCGCCGACGTAGCGCTTGGAGTCGAACGCCAGCACCTCGACGGCGCCGCGGGCGGCGCACATCGCCTCGAGGTCCTCGGGCGTGACCCACGCCTCGTCGTTGTAGGACAGCACCACGAGGTCGGCATCGACACCGGCGACGACCTCGGCGAGCGCCGCCGGCATCGCCCGCTTGGCGTTGAAGGCGCTGCGGGTCTCGGCCGCACGGCTGTCGATCCGCTTGCACGCCACGCCGTAGTGCTCCGGCGCGTCCCAGCGGACCAGGGTCTCCCACACGTGGTAGTTGGTGAAGTAGCGATGCTGGTTGTACGGCGGGTCGAGGTACGCCACGTCGTGACGGCTGAGCGCGCCGGACGACACCAGCGCCACCGCGTCGCCCCGCACGGCGCGTCCCGGACCGGCGAGCAGCTCGGGCGGGCGCAGCTCCAGCGGGCGCAGCGCCCGGGGTGCCCACTGCTTGAGGTACGCCATCTGCACGCCGGTGGTCGAGTCGACCCGGTCGGCCGCCTCGATGAGGCTCGTCAGCAGGATCGGCCACAGGGGCGTGCCGGCGTAGCCGGCCTCGATGCGGTCGCGGATGGCGTCGATGCGGGCGCCGTTGTCGGGGTGGAAGTAGCGGGCGTCGCGGCAGAAGACCTCGGTGACGTAGCCCGCCCGGGGCGGGAGGGCGTTCAGCTCGGCGACGGCGACATCGAGCGCGGCGACGTCCACGGCGGCGGCGTCGGTGGCGATGTAGCACTGGGCGAACACGTGGGCGTAGCTGGCGAGGTCGACGGCGGTGACGGCGGCGCCGCGGGCCTTGCACGCCTGGGCGACGCGGGTGGTGCCGGTGAACAGGTCGAGCACGGTGTGCGCCCCCGCCCCCTCGATCAGCGCGCCGAGGACGCCGACCAGCCGGCGCTTGGAGCCGAGGTACTTGATCACGGCGTGCCCGGCCCCGCCACGGCGCGCGCCGCCACGGCCTCGACCGCCGACCAGTCGGTTACGACCGTCCCAGGCGCCTCGACGGCCGCGGCGGCCACGAGGAACCCGAGAGCGACACCGTCGACCAGCGGGAGCCCGGCGGCCGCCGCCACCACCAGCCCGCACACGACGGCGTCGCCGGCGCCGGTGACATCTTCGACGGTGCCGACCACCGACGGCCGCCGGTGCACGTCCGGATCGGCGCCGTCCGCGTCCGCCGCACGCCACACCATGCCGTCGGCGCCGCAGGTCACGACGATGGCCGTGCCCGCCAGGCGCGCCGCCAGGGCCCGCACCGCGGCATCCACGTCCGCGGCGTGCCCGCCGCCGTCGCTGCCCGCGGCCGCCAGCGCCTCGCGCCGGTTCGGTGCCAGCACATCGGCACCGGTGTAGCGCTCGACGTCATCGTGCTTGGGGTCGACGATGGTCGGCGGGCGGTCGGCCAGCGCCGTCACGAACCCCGGGGCCAGCACACCCTTGGCGTAGTCGGACACGACGAGCACGGCGGCGTCGCGCAGGGCGTCGACCGTGGCGGCCCGCACAGCGGCGTCGGTGGCGGCGTCGAGGGGCGAGCGCACCTCACGGTCGACACGCAGCACGTGGCGGCCGTCGACGCGGATGCGCTCCTTGGTCGTCGTCGGGCGGCCGGCGTCGACCACCAGGTGCACGTCGAGCCCGGCGTCCTCGGCCAACGACCACACGGTGGCGCCGTCGCCGTCGTCGCCCACCACGCCGACCAGGGTCACGCCGGCGCCGAGCGCGGCGAGCCCGGCCGCCACGTTGGCGGCGCCGCCGAGGGCGACGTGCTCGCCGGCGACGTCCACGACCGGCACCGGCGCCTCCGGCGACAGGCGCGTCGAGGCTCCGTCGACGTAGCGGTCGAGCATCACGTCACCCACGACGACGGCTCGCCACGGACCGGCCAGGGCCGACCGGGCGCGCGCCACGACCGCCGCCAGCGCGCCGCCGGCCTCGCCGCGGCTCATGGAGCCTCGCGCCGTGCCAGGTCGTCCGTGATCGACGTCGTCGACAGGCCGTCCACGAGCCCGGCGAGGTGGATCCGACCGCCGGCGTCGAGGACGGTCGGTGCCTCGACGAGCTGCTCGAGCGTGTAGTCGGCGCCCTTGACGTGGACGTCGGGCCGCAGCTGTTCCAGCAGGGCCGACGGCTCGTCGGCGTCGAGGGCCACGACGAGGTCGACGCTCGCCAGCCCGGCGAGGACGGCGGCGCGCTGGTCGAACCCCAGCAAGGGTCGCCCGGGGCCCTTGCTGCGGCTCACCGAGGCATCGGAGTTGCACAGCACGACGAGGTGATCGGCCTGGCGTCGGGCTTCGTCGAGGGCCGCCAGATGACCGGGGTGGAGCAGGTCGAAGCACCCGTTCGTGGTGGCGATGCGGCGCCCGGCGCGCCGCCA
>JAGQTE010000359.1 GCA_020439175.1 Acidimicrobiales bacterium
TGCTCTTGGGTGAGCGTGCGGTGCCGGTTCTGCATCGCGATGCGGACCCGTTCGAGGTCGTCGAGCGCGTCGGCGCAGATGAGCAGGAGTGCGTCGGCAGCGGCGGTCCACGCTTGGGTTTCGCTACCTGTATGGCCGCTGCCGACAGAATCGCTGACCCCGACGCCCTTCTGCTGGTCGTCGGGCAGGTTCTGGTCGGGGTCAGCAGAATCGCCACCAGCGACGTGACCTATCTGGACGTCGAGCGCTACGTGGTCGCTGGTGGCAGAAGGGTCGACCCCGGCGGGTACGCAATGGGTGCCGCTGGCGACGTGGCCGGGGTCGAGAGGTTGCCCGACGGCGGACGAAATGTGGGTGTCGACTCGAACTTGGTCGTCGGGCAGATCGTTGATCGGTTGTGCGCTCATTCGGGCGGGCCTCCCAGCTCGTCGAGGACGGATGTCGGCAGCTTCGACACCTTCGCCACGCCCGCATCGGCGAGCGCCTTGGCGCAGCGCTCGAACCAGTCGGCGTTGGCGAGGATGGATTCGGCACGGCGACGGCGGGACTCGGCGGCGTGCTCGGCGTCCTCGCGGGTGAAGTCGGCGAGGGCCTTCCAGCCGTCGGCGCCTGCGTGGGACTCGTCGAGCCACGGGTAGGCGTCGGTGCGAGCGGTGCCCCACCGCGACGACGGGGGGTCGGTGGCGGCCGCTGCCAGCATGGCCGGCGCGGTGGGGCGTGCCCGGTGCGTCGTGATGACGCCCGAGCAGAACGAGGGCAGCGCCTGCGCCAGAGCGTCGGCGCGCTGGCGGGCGGGGATGGCTGCCAGCACGGCGTCGGCGACGTCGGCCGGTGCGATCAGGTCGGGCCGTTCTGCCCGCACCTTCTGGACGAGGTCGGTGAGGTTCACGACGTCCACTCCGGCAGGTACCACGCCAGCGTCAGCACGACGGCGACGAAGGCGAGCAGCATGGCGACGCGGCGGGGGGTCATGCCGCACCGTCCTGGGCGAGCGAGTCGGCCAGAGCGTGCACGGCGTCGCGGGGGAAGAACATGGCGCCGCGCAACCCGTCGATGCGGATAGCCGGCTCCAACTTCCCCGCTGCGACCAACCGTGACACGGTCGAGACCGAGCATCCGAGGATCTCGGCGGCGACCCGTGTGGGGATCAGGTCAGAAGTCACGTGAGCACCATGCGCCATTGCATAACCATTGTCAAGCGAAAGTTTCCGCACGCCTAGAACGCGACGAAGCCCCCCGCCGCCGGGCTCGAGGCCGGGCAGCGGGGGGCGTTCGCCGGTGGCACGGACCGGGAGGGAGGCCGGCCCGTGGGGGGCTCAGCGGCCGGCGGCTGCTTTCCACGCTTTCGCTTCGTTGCGTAGCTCGGCGATGGTGCGGCCGGACGCGGCTTGTGCTTCGTCTTCGGTGATGACGCCTTTGACGGTGAGCAGGGTCGCGAGGACGCCGGCCGGGTCGAGGGGCGCGGGGGGCGGGTCGGGGTGCTCATCGACGTGCACGAGCACGCCGGCGTCGTAGGTTTCGATCCTCATGCGGTTGGTCCCTTCCCCTATGCCGCCCGGAGTCCGACCGCGTACCAGTTGCCAAGCGACGTCGCCGGGCACGGATTCGGCAGGGCTCCGGTGGTGACGCCCGTTGCGCCGCGGCCACCAACCTGCCCGCGGGGCTGCGAGGTCGACGTGAACATGCTGGTTTCAAGACCGTAGGGAAACA
>JAGQTE010000360.1 GCA_020439175.1 Acidimicrobiales bacterium
CCTGAAGAAGGTCCTGCACGTCCGCGGCCTGTGGACCGCCATCGGCGACGAGGGCGGCTCCGCCCCGAACCTCGACTCCGACGAGGAGGCGTGCCAGCTGCTGCTCCAAGCCATCGAGCAGGCGGGCTACACCCCGGGCACCGACATCGCGCTGGCGCTCGACGCCGCGTCGTCGGAGTACTTCGCCGACGGCGCCTACGTGCTCGCCGGCGAAGGCCGCACGCTGTCGGCAGCCGAGATGGTCGGCTACCTCGACGACCTCACGGCCCGCTACCCGATCGTGTCGATCGAGGATGGCATGGCCGAGGAGGACTGGGACGGCTGGAAGCAGCTCACCGACGCCATCGGCAGCCGGGTGCAGCTCGTCGGCGACGACCTGTTCGTGACCAACACCGAGCGCCTGGCGCGGGGCATCGACGCCGGGGTCGCCAACTCGATCCTCATCAAGGTCAACCAGATCGGCTCGCTCACCGAGACGCTCGAGTCGGTCGAGCTCGCCACCCGCAACGCCTACACCAGCGTGATGTCGCACCGCTCCGGTGAGACCGAGGACACGACGATCGCCGACCTCGCCGTCGCCACCAACTGCGGGCAGATCAAGACGGGCGCGCCGGCGCGCAGCGACCGCGTGGCCAAGTACAACCAGCTGCTGCG
Organism: Acidimicrobiales bacterium; assembly: GCA_020439175.1. Lineage (GTDB taxonomy): Bacteria > Actinomycetota > Acidimicrobiia > Acidimicrobiales > Acidimicrobilacustridaceae > JAGQTE01. The sequence continues at coordinate 655 of JAGQTE010000360.1, forward strand.
CATCGAAGAGGACCTCGGCGAGGCCGCCGCGTACTGGGGCCACGCCGCCCTGGCCCGCGGCGCCGGAGGTGGGACGGCCTGATGGCCGAGCTGGGCCCGCTCCGCCGCCTCGGGCGTCGACTGGCCTGGCCGGTGGTGATCCTCGTCGCCGTGGCGGCGGTGGTGTTCGTCGGCATCATCCCGACGCGCACGTACCTCGACAAGCGCGAGCAGATCGACACGGCGTCCGCCGAGCTGGCCCAGCTCGAAGCGGACAACGCCGAGCTGCAGGCCCAGCTCGACCGTCTCGACGACGACGCCGAGATCGAACGCCTCGCCCGCGAGGAGTACGGCCTGGTGAAGCCCGGCGAGGAGGTCTACCGGGTGATGCCTGCGCCCGAGGATCCGATCGCCGTACCCGACACCTGGCCGTTCGATCAGCTGCGGCGCCGCCTCGGCGCCACGCCGCCGGCCCCCGACGACCCGACGGCGACGACTTCGACGACCATCGCCGCCACCGCAGGACTGCCGCCGGCGCGAGACTGAGCCGCCATGAGCGTGCTCGGAACCCGCGTCGTGCGCAAAGAGGACCCGCGGCTGCTGCGCGGCGAGGCCCGCTACGTCGCCGACCTCGACGAGACCGACGACCCCCGCCTGGTCGGGCTGGCCCACGTCGTGTTCGTCCGCTCGACGGTGGCGCACGCCACCATCGCCGAGCTCGACGTGGCGGAAGCGCTCGAGGCGCCTGGCGTCATCGGTGTCTACACCCACGCCGACCTCGACCTCGAGGCGCCGCCGGTGATGGGTGGGATGCTCGGTCCCGATGTTGTGCGCCCGTTCCTCGCCGACGGCCGGGTGCGCTACGTCGGCGAGCCGGTCGCCGTCGTCGTCGCCGAGTCGGTGGCCGAGGGCGTCGACGCCGCCGAGCTGGTCTTCGTCGACTACGACCTGCTCGAGCCGGTGATCGGCGTCGAGGCGGCGGTCGATGCGGACACGCTGCTGTTCCCGGCGCACGGGTCGAACGTCGTGTCCGGCTTCGGAGCGGAGGCGCCCGACGACCTCTTCGATGGCTGCGACGTGGTCGTGCGGCACCGCATCGTGAACCAGCGTCTGGCGCCGGCACCGATCGAGCCGCGCGGCTGCGTGGCGGTGTGGGGCGGCGACGACGGGGTCGAGCTCACGTTCTGGACCTCGACGCAGACCGCCCACGGCGTCCGGTCGACGCTGGCCGACCGGTTCGGGCTCGAGCACGACGCCGTGCGGGTGATCGCCCCCGACGTCGGCGGCGGCTTCGGCGGGAAGATGCACCTGTACCCGGACGAGCTGATCACGGCCTGGGTCGCCCGGCGCGTCGGCCGCCCGGCCCGGTGGATCGAGACCCGCAGCGAGTCGATGCTCGGCATCCACCACGGGCGCGACCAGGTGCACGAGCTCGCCATCGGCGGCACGCGGGACGGGCGGGTGCTGGCGTACCACCTCGAGGTGCTCCAGGACGCCGGCGCCTACCCGGACATCGGGGCGTTCCTGCCGTACTTCACGCGCCTGATGGCGCAGGGCACCTACGACATCGCCCGCGTGTCATGCCGCACCCGCAGCGTCGTGACCACGACGACGCCGACGGCCGCCTACCGCGGCGCCGGCCGGCCCGAGGCCGCCGCCGCCATCGAGCGGGCCATGGACCTGTTCGCCGCCGCGGTGGACCTCGACCCGGTCAAGGTGCGCCGTCGGAACCTGATCCCCGCCGACGCCTTCCCGTACACGACCCAGACCGGTGCCACCTATGACTGCGGCAACTACCCGCGGGCGCTGGCGCTGGCCGTCGAGGCTGCCGGGTACGACGACCTGCGGGACGAGCAGGCCCGGCGCCGCGCCGCCGGCGACCCGGTGGCGATGGGCATCGGTGTCGCCTGCTACGTCGAGATCACCGCCGGCCCCGGGGCGGGGGAGAAGGAGTTCGCCCGCCTTACGATCGACCCCGACGGGTCGGCGACGGTCTTCACGGGCTCCTCCGCCCACGGGCAGGGGCACGCCACGGCGTGGTCGATGATCGTGCACGACCTCACCGGCATCCCGATGGACCGCGTGGAGGTTGTCCACGGCGACACGGCGAAGGTCGAGGCCGGCGTCGGCACCTACGGGTCACGGTCGCTGCAGGTCGGCGGGTCGGCGCTGCACCGGGCCACGTCTCACCTCGTGGCGCGCGGCGTCGAGGTGGCGGCGAAGCTGCTCGACGTGGACGAGGCCGAGGTGGCGCTCGACACCGAGACGGGGACGTTCTCGGCCGAGTCGGTGTCGGGCGAGGCGGTTGGGTGGGATGAGGTGGTCCGCCTGTCGGGCGAGCCCTTCACGGAGGCCCACGAGTTCGTGACCGAGACGCCGACGTACCCGTTCGGCGCCCACATCGCCGTGGTCGAGGTCGACACCGAGACCGGTCAGGCGCGGCTCGTGCGACTGGTGGCGGTGGATGACGCCGGGCGGATCCTCAACCCGCTCATCGTCGAGGGCCAGCGCCACGGCGGCATCGCCCAAGGCGTCGCCCAGGCGCTGGTGGAGGAGGTCCGCTACGACGCCGACGGCAACCCGCAGACCGCCAACCTCGCCGACTACGGGCTGATCTCGACGATGGAGCTGCCGGCGGCGGAGCTGGTGCCGATGGAGACGCCGACGCCGGTCAACCCGCTCGGCGCCAAGGGCATCGGCGAGTCGGGCACCATCGGCGCCACCCCCGCGGTGCAGAACGCCGTCGTCGACGCCGTCGCGCACCTCGGCGTCCGGCATCTCGACCTGCCCTGCACCGCCGAGCGGGTGTGGCACGCCCTCGAGCTGGCCCGGGCCGAGGCCGGCTGACGCCGGAGGGTTGCGGGTGGGTGTGCGGCGCTGGATCTGGACGCGCCTCGGCGGCACGCTCGATGCCGACCCCAACCCCGACGACTGGGTCCTGTATCTGCGCGGCCGCGACGAGCTGATCATGCGGGCGCGGCCGATGCTCGACGCGGTCGGCATCGAGCATCGGATCGACCGGACGGTCTACAGCCGCCACTCGACGCACGACGAGTTGATGGTTCGGCGATGCGACCTCGAGCGTGCCGTGCACATCACAGGCATCGAACCGATCGACGTGCTCGACGAGGCGACTGCGCAGCGCCGGGCCGAGTCCGACGACAACGTGTGGGACGTGGCGCACTTCTCGAGCGTGCGGGCGGCGGAGCGAGCGGTGGCGGTGCTGGCGGCGGCGGACATCGGCTCGTGGATGCGCGATCCGGACCCCGACGCGGGCGACGACCAGGAGCTCTCCGTCGGCGTCAAGGCCGAGGACCGCAAGAAGGCGGCCAAGGTGCTGGAGAAGGAGCGGACCCTCACCGGCCAGTTCCGCCTCGACGACCACATCGCCTGGGTCCGCAGGTCCCGCGGCTGACCCAACCCCAGCGTTCTGGTAGTGAACTCGCGTCGTTCGTGGCGCGAGTTCACTACCAGAACGGGGGGTTAGCCGAGGGCGGAGGCCGTGAGCGCCCGGCGGGTCAGGACCCGGGCGAGGTGCTCGCGGTAGGCCACCGACGCTTGGAGGTCCGGCTGGGGCTCGGCCCCGTCGGGGGCGGCCTCGGCGGCCGTGGCGGCATCGGCGCCCGAGGCCAGCGCCGCCTCCACCGCAGCGGCGCGCACCGGGGTCGACGCCATGTTCACCAGCGCCACGCCGGGCGTCGCCCCGCCCTGGACGGCGACGCCGACGATGGCCCAGTCCTGGGCGCGGCGCACGAACTTCTGATAGCTCCACGCCGCACCCGTCGCCTTGGGGAAGCGGATCTCGGTGAGCAGCTCGTCGGGCTGCACCGCCGTCTCGAGGAAGCCGGCGAAGAAGTCGTCGGCGGCGACGGTGCGCTCGCCGTCGGGCCCGGTGATCACCATCGTGGCCCGGGTCGCCAGCGCCACGGCCGGCAGGTCCGACGCCGGATCGCCGTGGGCGAGCGAGCCGCCGATCGTGCCCCGGTTGCGCACCTGCGGATCGCCGACCAGGTGCGCCGTGTGCGCCAGCAGCGGCAGGTGCTCGGCCAGCACGGCGCTGCGCTCGAGGTCGCGGTGTCGGGTCAGCGCCCCCACGGCGAGGTGGTCGCCGGCGTCGCGGATGTAGGACAGGTCCTCCAGCCGTCCGATGTCGACGAGCACCGCGGGCACGGCGAGGCGGAGCTTCAGCAGCGGCACCAGGCTGTGCCCGCCGGCCAGGAGCTTCGCCTCGTCGCCGTGCTCGGCCAGCGCGGCCAGGGCCGCCTCGGCGCTGTCGGCCCGCACGTAGTCGAAGCTCGCCGGGATCACGACGCCGGCCCGTCTGCGCTCCCGGCGCCGGGGGAGCGGCCGTCGGCGTGCTCGGCGGCCCAGCGCACGGATGCCACGATCGAGGTGTAGCCGGTGCAGCGGCACAGGTTGCCCTCGAGCGCCTCACGGATCTCGTCGTCGGTGGGGTGCGGCGTCTCGGCCAGCAGTGCCGTCGACGCCATCACCATGCCGGGCGTGCAGTAGCCGCACTGCAGGCCGTGCTCCTGGCGGAACCCCTCCTGCACGACGTCGAGCGCACCGTCGGGCCCGGCGAGGTCCTCGATGGTGCGCACCGTGCCGCCGTCGACCTGCACGGCGAGGATCGTGCACGACTTGGCGGCCTCCCCGTCGACGAGCACGGTGCAGGCGCCGCAGCTCGACGTGTCGCAGCCGATGTGGGTGCCGGTCAGCCCGAGGACGTCGCGCAGGTACTGCACCAGCAGCAGGCGCGGCTCGACCTCGTCGGTGCGCTCGGTACCGTTCACGGTGACGGTGATCAGCAACCCGGTCCCCCCTGTGCGTCGGGCCGGAACCTAGCGTCTGGCCTCATGGTGCGACACGTTGTGGTGTTCCGGTGGGCGGCGGGGACGACGCCCGATCAGGTGGCGGCCGTCGAGGCCGGGCTCGCCGGCCTCCCGGCGGCGATCGAGACGCTGCGCGCCTACCGGTTCGGCGCCGATCTCGCTCTGGCCGACGGCAACGGCGACTTCGCCGTCGTGGCCGACTTCGACGACGTCGCCGGCTGGGAGCGCTACCGGGACGACCCCGAGCACCAGCGCGTGATCGCCGAGTGCATCCGCCCGATCGTGGCGGAGCGCACGGCGGTGCAGTACGCGTTCGACTGACCAACGACGCCATACTGCGGGACCGTGAAGGACCTCATCGACGAGCTCGACGCTTGGCACGCCGCCGGCCGGCATGCGGTCGTGGCGCGGCTGGTCGGGGTCGCCGGGTCGGGGCCCCGGGCGCCCGGGGCGGCGATGGCGGTCGACGACGGCGGCGAGGTCATCGGGTCCGTGAGCGGCGGGTGCGTCGAAGGCGCGGTCGTGACCGAGGCGGAGGCGGTCCGGCGATCGGGCCAGGCGCGGCTGGTCCGGTTCGGCTACAGCGACGACGAGGCCTTCGCCGTCGGGCTGACCTGCGGCGGCACGGTCGAGCTGTTCCTCGATCCGTTGCACTGGGACGACCCGGCGCGGACGTCGTGGCGCGCCGCGGTGCGCCGCCACCGGCCCGTGGCGCTGGTCACGGTCGTGGCCGGCCGGGCGGTCGGGGCGAAGCTGCTCGTGGCGCCCGACGCCGCGCCTGCCGGCACGCTGGGTGATGCCGACCTCGACCGCGTGGTCGGGCGCGATGCGCTGGGCGAGCTCGCTGCCGGATCGACGGCGGTCCGGCACTACGGCGCCCACGGCGAGGCGCGCGCCGACGAGGTCGCCGTGTTCGTCGAGTCGTTCGCCCCGGCGCCGCGTCTCGTCGTGTTCGGGGCGGTGGACTTCACGGCGGCGCTGGTGCGGGCGGCGAAGCTGCTCGGCTTCCACGTCACGGTGTGCGACGCCCGCGCCGTGTTCGCTACCCGGAAGCGGTTCCCCGAGGCCGACGAGGTGGTGGTCGGGTGGCCCGGTCCGCTGCTCGACGAGCTGGGCCCGGCCCTGACGCCGCGCGATGCCGTGTGCGTGCTGACCCACGACCACAAGTTCGACGTGCCGGCGGTGCTCGGTGCGGTGGCCAGCGACGTCGGCTACCTCGGCGTGATGGGCAGCCGTCGCACGCACGCCGAGCGGGTGGAGCGCCTGCGCGCCGCCGGCCTCACCGACGAGCAGCTGGCCCGGCTGCACGCGCCGATCGGCCTCGACCTCGGCGCCACCACGCCCGAGGAGACGGCGGTGGCCATCTGCGCCGAGATCATCGCGGCGCGCTCCGGTCGCTCGGGCCAACCGCTGGCGGCCACCGACGGCCCGATCCACTGACCGGCCGCGACCCGCGCCGGGTCAGGCGATCTGGTCGGCCGGCGGGCGCACGCTGAAGCGCACGTCCCAGTCGGCCTCGGAGGTGCCGTCGATGGCGAGGCGCCACACGTAGCTGTGCCCCGGCGGCACCGGCAGGCTGGCAAAGTTGATGGCCAGCGGCACGAGCAGCGGGGTCCCCGGCTGCTGGCCCTGCTGCCGGGCCGGGGTGAACTGGCCGGACACGATGACCGGCCGGTCGCCGATCAGCACCGGCACGCCGTCCTCGTCGAGCAGCTCGAGCAACCAGTCGTGCACGACGTCGGCCCGGTCCCACGGCACCTCGAACAGCACGGCGATGCCCAACGGCTGCGGGTTGGGTCCGATGCTGCGCATCCCGCCGCCGAGCAGGTAGAGCTTGCCGTCGGCGACCTGCGCCGAATCGGCCAGCAGCATCGTCACGCGGATCAGGGGATGGTCGAGGTCGTCGAAGTCGCTCACGCCGTGCACCTTAGGCAAGCCTCCGGGCCTGGTCGTCTGCGGCACGGTCGTTGCCAGCTCGACCCGGCAGATCGCGTCAGCTGCTGACCGGATCTGCCGGCTCGATCGTGGCCCGTCGGCGGCCGGGGCGTGGGAGCATGACGACGTGACGACGGCTGCGGTGGTCCTGGCGGCGGGGGAGGGGGCGCGGTTCGCCGAGACCGTGCCCGGGCCGTCGAAGCTGGTCGTGCCCATCGACGGCGTCCCGATGGTGCGCCGCTGCGTCGACGCCGCGATGGCCGCAGGCCTGGACGAGACGGTCGTCGTCGTGGGCGCGCACGCTGCGGCGGTGCGGGCCGAGCTGCCACCCGACGTCACCGTGGTCGAGAACGCCGCCTGGCCCGACGGCATCGCCACGAGCCTCGCCGTCGCCATCGGCCACGCGGCTGCCCGGGGCCATGACGCCGTCGTGGTCGGCCTCGGCGATCAGCCCGGCGTCCCGTCGAGCGCCTGGCGGGCGGTCGCCGGCGCCGCCGCCACGCCCGTCGCCGTCGCCACCTACGGCGGTCGCCGTCGCAACCCCGTCCGGCTGGCCGCCGCCGTGTGGCCGGACCTGCCGCGCACCGGCGACGAAGGCGCTCGCCGGCTGCTCCGCCTGCGCCCCGACCTCGTGACCCCGGTAGCTTGCGAGGGCGACCCGCACGACGTGGACACGGGGGAGGACCTGGGCCGATGGAGCTGAGCAACGAGTTCGAGGTGAGCGTCGGCATCGACGAGGCGTGGACGATCCTCACCGACCTGGAGCGGATCGCCCCCTGCCTCCCCGGTGCCCAGCTCGACGAGGTCGAGGGCGACGAGTACCGGGGCCGGGTCAAGGTGAAGGTCGGCCCGATCACGGCGCAGTACAAGGGCACGGCGCGCATCGTCGAGCGCGACGACGCTGCGCACACGGCGCTCGTGGAGGCGACCGGCCGTGACACCCGCGGCCAGGGCAACGCCACCGCCACCATCCGGGCCGAGCTCAGCGCCACGAGCGACACCATCACCCATGTCAGCTTGGTGACCGACCTGGCCGTCACCGGCAAGGTGGCGCAGTTCGGGCGCGGCGCCATGGGCGACGTCAGCGCCAAGCTGCTCGGCCAGTTCGTCGAGAACCTCGAGGCGACCGTCCTCGGCGCCGGCGACCCGACCCCACCCGCCGAGCTCGAGGCCGAGACCGAGACGGCCGTGACGGGGGCCGAACCCGAGGCCGTGGCACCACCGTCGGTCGAGGTCGAACCCATCGACCTCATGGCCACCGCCGGGTCGCCGCTGCTCAAGCGGGCGCTGCCGTTGGTCGGCGTGTCCGTGCTGGCGTTCATCGTCGTGCGGTTCGTCCGTCGCCGCCGACGCGGCAAGGGCTGACGTTGGCCGACGCCGCCGACCGCGCCGCCGTCGAGACGCTGCTCGGTCGGGTGCCGCAAGGCGACTTCGACGTGGTCGTGCGCGACGCGGCGGGAGCACCCGTGGTGATCCGCAACGCGCCGCTGCTCGACGATGGCACACCCATGCCGACCCGCTTCTGGTTGGTCGGTCCCGGCGAGCTGCTGGCCGTCGCCCGGCTCGAATCATCGGGCGGGGTGCGAGCGGCCGAGGCCGAGGTGTCGGCCGAGGCCATCGCCGACGCCCATGCCCGCTACGCCGCCGAGCGCGATGCCGCACTGCCCGACGATCACGACGGCCCGCGGCCGTTCGGGGGCGTCGGCGGCACCCGGCGGGGCGTCAAGTGCCTCCACGCCCACTACGCCTGGCACCTGGCCGGCGGCGACGACCCCGTCGGACGGTGGGTGCAGGTCCGCCTCGACGAGGGTGCCGGCGAGCCGGCCCGATAGCTTCTCCCCGGTGACCGGACCCGTCGCCGCCATCGACTGCGGCACCAACTCGACCCGGCTGCTCGTCGCCGAGGGTGGCACCACGCTCGACCGCCAGATGCGCATCACCCGTCTGGGGCGCGACACCGACGCCACCGGTGCCCTGCGTCCCGACGCCGTCGACCGTACCGTCGAGGTGCTGCGGGAGTATCGCTCGATCATGGACCGCTTCGGCGTCGAACGGGTGCGGGCCACCGCCACGTCGGCGGCGCGCGACGCCGCCAACCGCGACGTGTTCTTCGACGCCGCCGAGGACGTCCTCGGCGTGCGACCGGAGCTGCTGTCGGGGGCCCGGGAGGCGGAGCTGTCGTTCCGCGGCGCCACCGCCGACCTCGACCCCGACCTCGGTCCGTTCCTCGTCGTCGACATCGGCGGCGGCTCGACCGAGTTCGCCTTCGGGACCACCGAGGTCCTCGGCTCGCTCAGCTGCGACATGGGGTGTGTGCGCCTCACCGAGGCATACCTGCACCACGACCCGCCGCGACCCGACGAGCTCAGCCAGGCCCTGTCGATCGTCGAGCTGCACCTGCAGGACGTGGCGCGCGAGGTGCCCCACGCCGGCGATGCCGCCACGTTCGTCGGTTTGGCCGGGACGGTGAGCGCCGCGGCCGCCGTCGAGATCGGTCTCGCCGACTACGACCGCGACCGCATCCACCACTTCCGGCTGACGCGCGCCGCCGCCGAGGACGTGTTCCGCACGCTCGCCACCGAGGCGCTGGCCGACCGCATCCACAACCCGGGCCTCGAGCGCGAGCGCGCCGACGTGATCGTCGGGGGCATGTGCGTCCTCGTCGGGGTGATGCGGTACTTCGGGTTCGACGAGTGCCTGGTCAGCGAGGCCGACATCCTCGACGGTCTGGCGGCGAGCATCACCGGTTGAGCGTGGGCACGACCCCCTGACGCCTCGTTAGAGTGCCGGGCGTGACGCTGACGGATCGAGTGCTGATGGGCCCCGGCCCGTGCAACCCGTACCCGGAGGTGATCGAGGCGATGGGCCGCCCGTTGCTCGGGCACCTCGATCCCGAGTTCATCGCCCTGCTCGACGAGACCAACGAGCGGCTGCGCACCGTGTTCCGCACCACCAACCCGCTGACGTTCCCGGTGAGCGGCACCGGCTCCGCCGGCATGGAGGCGGCCTTCGTCAACGTCGTGCGGCCCGGTGACGCGGTGGTGGTCGGCGTCAACGGCGTGTTCGGCGAGCGGATGTGCGACGTGGCCCAGCGCTGCGGTGCCGACGTCGTGCGCGTCGAGGCCGAGTGGGGCCGGGCGCTCGACCCGCAGGCCTTGATCGACGCCCATCCGTCGCCCGCGGTCATCGCCGTGGTGCACGCCGAGACGTCGACCGGTGTGCGCAACGACGTCGCCTGTCTGCACACCGGTCACGAGGACGCCCTGGTGCTCGTCGATTGCGTGACCTCGCTCGGCGGCATCCCGGTCGAGATCGACGGTTGGCAGGTCGACCTGGCCTACAGCGGTACGCAGAAGTGCCTCGGCGTGCCGCCGGGACTGGCGCCGCTCACCGTCTCCGAGCGCGCCCGCGGCCGCATCGTGGAGCGCCCGTCGTCCTGGTACCTCGACCTGAACATGATCGCCCGCTACGTCGGCGGCGACGGCGCTCGCGCGTATCACCACACGGCGCCGATCTCGGCCATCTACGGGCTGCACGCCGGCCTCGGCGCCCTGCTCGACGAGGGCCTCGAGGAGTCCTGGGCGCGCCATCGCAGCTGCGGCGAGGCGCTGCAGGCCGGACTCGAGGACCTGGGTCTGACGCTGTTCGCCCAGGAGGGCCACCGCCTGCCCGAGCTCACCTCGGTGTGGGTGCCGACTGAGCGCCTGCGCGACGGCATGGACGAGGCGGCCGCCCGCCGGGCGCTGCTCGAGCGCTACGGCATCGAGGTCGGCGGCGGGCTCGGTGCCTACGCCGGGCGGGTGTGGCGCATCGGCTGCATGGGCCACACGGCGCGCCCGCGCAACGTCATGTTGCTGCTCGCCGCGCTCGAGGAGCTGCTCGAGGTATGAGGACGCCTCGCACCCGCGCCCGCACCACGGGGGACGCCTCGTGGCTGGTCACGCTGTTCGGCCGCCGCATCCTGCTGCGCCCGCTCCAGTCGTCGGACTTCGTGGCGTGGAACGAGGTGCGCACGACGAACGAGGCGTGGCTGACGAAGTGGGAGCCGTCGCGCATCGTCGGGGCGCCCGATGTCGTCACCGACCCCGACGCCTTCGCGGCGCGCTGCTCGGCGCGGCACCGCGAGCGCCAGCTCGGCACCGGGTTCGGGTTCGGGATCTTCGTCGACGGCGCGTTCGCCGGTGAGATCAACCTGTCGGCCATCCAGCGCGGCCCGTTCCAGTCCGCCTACGTCGGCTACTGGATCGACGAGCGCCACGCCGGTCACGGCTACGTGCCCGAGGCGTTGGTGGTGCTGGCCCGCTACGCCTTCGAAGAGCTGCAGCTGCACCGGATCCAGATCGCCATCATCCCCCGCAACCAGGCGAGCCGGCGCGTCGTCGCCAAGCTCGGCGTGCGGGACGAGGGTGTCGCCGAGCGCTACCTCGAGATCAACGGGGTGTGGGAGGACCACGTCCGCTATGCCATCACCGCCGAGGAGTGGGACGTGCGCGGCCCCCAGTGGCTGGCTGACTGGGTCGACTAACGGCCCGAGATCTTGGCCTGCAGGGCGGCGAGGCGTTCGGCGAACTCGGGCTGGGTGATCGACCACAGCTGATCGACCAGCTCACGCTCGAGGGCGTCGGGGTGGGCGTCGATGTCGGCCACGTCGTCGATCGTCGCCTTGATGCGCCGCACCAGCTCCGGGTTGGCGGCGGCGGCCTTGGCGGCCAGCCCCCGTGCCGTGGCGAGCAGGTCGTCGTCGGGCACGCACCGGTAGGCCACCCCCAACCGCTCGGCTTCGGCGCCGTCGATCACGTCGCCGAGCAGCACCAAGGCCTTGGTGGTCTGCGGTCCGACGAGGCGACGCATCATCCAGGTGTGCCCGCCGCCGGGGTGCAGGCCCAGCTGCAGGAAGCGGGTGTCGATCCGGGCGGACGCGCCGGCGACGATGACGTCGCAGCACAGGGCCATGTTGACCCCGGCGCCGACGGCGGCGCCGTTGACGGCGGCGATCGTCGGCAGCGGCGACTCGGCGAGCCGGACGAAGCCGCGGTAGATCTGCCGCAGGCCCTCGTCGGCGGTGCTGCCGAGGTGGCTGAGGTCGGCACCGGCGCAGAAAGCAGGCGGCGCGCCGGTCACGACGATGGCGCCGCAGTCGCCCGCTTCGAGGTCGTCGATGGCGGCCTCGATCTCGGCGACGAGCGCCAGGTCCAGGGCGTTGCGGCGGTCGGGGTCGTCGAGGGTCAGCACGCCGACGCGGTCGGCGAGGTCGACCCGCACGCGGGAAGCGGTCACAGGATCAACTTTCGTGGTCGCGCACGACGGCGGGCGAGTGCCGGAAGAACTGCTCGACGTCGCGCTCGTAGCGGTAGGTCGGCTGGGTGGAACCGACGTTGGTGCGTAGCCGGGTGGCCTCGATGAAGGCCTCGACGGCACCGGCGGAGGTGTACGAGTACCGGAAGCCGGCCTCCTTGAGGCGGCGGTTGTCGGCGCCGCGGCCGTATCGCAGCAGGTCGAGCAGCTCGTCGGGGAGCTCGACGCCGAACATGCGCAGCGGCACGGCGGCCCACGACGCTCCGTAGGGCGGGAGGGCGATGGTGCGCTTGCCGCAGATCTTGGCGACCTCGGTCCAGGGCAGGAGGCCGTCGCCGGCGACGTTGTAGATGCCGGGCAGCCCCTCGGCCAGCACGAACAGCATCGCCCGGATGACGTCGTCCTCGTGGACGAACTGGAACCGCGGGTCGAAGCCGGCGAGCTTGGGCACCAGCGGCAGCTCGAGCGCTCGTGACACCGGCGTGACGATGTCGGGTCCGAGCACGTTGGAGAACCGCAGCATCGTGACGTTCACGTGGGGGTTGTCGATGGCGAAGTCGCGCACGTAGCCCTCGACGGCGTCGAGGCTGCGCTCGACGCGCCGGCGCGGCGAGTGGCTGCGCGGGGTGAGCTCGTCGAACCACACCGGGTCTTCCTTGGCGGCGCCGTAGACGTAGGTCGAGGACTTCACGACCACGTCGCGCACGGTGGAGCCGGCCTGCGAGGCGGCGGCGAAGAGGTTCATGGTGCCGATGACGTTGATCTCGTGCATCGTCTTGGCCCGCATCATCGTGGAGTCGACGACGAGGAAGGTGTGCACGATGGTGTCGATCTGCGCCGCCCGCACGATGCGGCTCAGGATCGAGTAGTTCTCGTCGGTGCGGACGTACTCGGTGCGCTCGAGCTCGATCGTCGGCTCGCGGGTGTCGAGGCCGATGATGACGTCGACGCCGGGATCGGCCTCGAGGGCCTTGGCGGCGAGCCCGCCCCAGAACGTGGCCAACCCGGTGATGAGGACGCGCTTGCCCATCGACGGACCTCAGCCGAACCAGACCGAGCGGCGCTCGCGCAGCATGTCGTACAGGGCGGACTGGATCTGCTCCCGGACCTTCTCGGCCTCGTCCATGATGCGCGACTTGGAGTAGCGGTCCTGATCGGGCGGGACGTCGAAGGTGATCGGCGGCAGCACGCGCAGCTTGAACTTGGCCGGGAAGTAGGCCACGGCGCCGAGCACGGGCCCGAAGACCAGCTGGTTCGCCGTGACCGGGAAGTACGGGAGCCCGGTGGCCTTCGCCGCCAGCGACGACTTCCACACGATGGGCATCGACTCCTCGGCGCCCATGACGGCGATGGGGATGACCGGCACACCGGCCCGCATGGCGATCTCGACGAAGCCGCCCCGCCCGAACCGCCGGAGGCGGTACCGCTGGTTCCACGTCTTGCCGGGCCCCTTGGACCCTTCCGGGAAGACGAGCACGAGCTGGTTCTGCTCGCGCAGCAGGCGGTAGGCGTTGTCGGGGTGGGCGACGACGCCGCCGAGGCGTGCCCAATACGTGCCGACCACGGGGAGGCTCTTGAACAGCTGGTCGGCCAAGCCGTAGACGGGCCGCTCGAGCTCGGTCTCGATGCCGTGCATGATCACCGGTGCGTCGGAGGGCACGGCGGCGGCGTGGTTCGCCACCAGCAACGCCCCGCCGTCGGTCGGGATGTGCTCGAGGCCCTCCCAGGTGGCGCGGAACCACCGCTCGTACACCGGCTGGTACATGCGTCGGGCGATCGAGCGCATGTGCTCGGAACGTCCCCACTCGTCGACGTCGGATCGGCGGGGGTCGGGGAGCGGCTCGTCGTCCGTCTCCGTGCGGGGCACGTGGACCAGCGACGCCGTCTCGTCGGCCAGCTCGGCGACATGGGCCAGGGCGGCGGCCGTCTCGGCGATGGCGGCCTCGACGCGGGCGGCCTCGTGCGCTTCCTCCGGCTCGGACGGCGACATGGCGCCGATGTTACCGGTGCGTCGTCGTGGGGTCCTCAGTCGGCGTCGTCACGGTGGTGGGCCTGGCCCTGCTCGCACTCGTCGAGCAGCGGACACCACCGGCAGGCCGGTCCGGGCCGGCGCGACGGCTCGGCGCCACCGTGGCGGAGGGCGAACAGCCGGCGGGCGCCGTCGACGGTGCGCGCCACCGCGGCGTCGAGCACCGCTTCGTTGACCACCTCGGGGTGCGCCCGGGCCTCGTCGAGGTAGTACGAGGCGACGAGACGGGGCGGTGTGCCGAGCCGGATGGTCTCGACGAGCGCGTAGTAGCGCAGGTCGTCGACATGGCTGGGCGCGAACCGTCCGGTCTTGAGGTCGAGCAGGACCTTGCCGGCCCGCGTGCCCCGAGCTTTGCCCAGCGAGAGGTCGATCTTGCCGCCGAGCACGATGCGCCCGTCGCACAGCTCGACCCGCACGCGGCTCTCCGTGACCGGGACCCAGGCCCGCAGCAACGGCGGGAAGCACTCGAGGAACTTGGCGACGTGATCGTTGGCGACCGATCGCAGGTCGGCCCGCTCGACGTCGCTGGCGGTGCGCAGCCAGTCGGCCAGCGAGCCGCCACCGTCTTCGAGACGGGCGGTGGCCTCGTCGACCAGCTCGAGCGGTGTCGGTTCGCCTCGCCAGTGGACGCTGAGCTCGATGGCCTTGTGCACGACGGTGCCGCGCGCCAGCGGTGGCGACCAGGCGAAGGCATCGTCGACCAGGTGGCGCGCCTCGCACCCGTGCACCCCGGACAGCTCGTGCTTGGTGACCCACAGGGCGTCGTCGCGGTCGAGCTGTTCGGCCAGGGGCCACAGCTCCGCTTCGAGCATGACCTGCAACCGGGTGCTGAGCCCCGGGTCGAACTCGGGCCGGTCTTCGGCACGGGCGCCGAGCAGCTCGACGATGGCCTGCTGCGCCGGGTTGTAGGGCACCTCGTGGAAGGAGCGCTCACCGGCGGACATCGCACCACCCTATGGGCCGCCCCTCAGGCGGCCGCCGCATGGTCGGCTGGGGGAGCGGCACGGGCGCGCGGCCCTGCCGGGCGAGCTGGACGGGGCCGTGGCGTCTCGGGCTGGTCGACGACGAGCGCCGCGACGGCGGTCCAGAGGGCATCGCGGACGGGGGCGGCCGCCGCACCGTCGAGGTGGTTGGCGACGACGACCCCCTCGATCATGTCGGCGACGACCGCTGCCCACGGCCGGTCGCGCAGCGCCACCGACACGGTGGTCGTGCCGTCGCCGTTGCGGCGCACCGCCCGCGCCACGGCGTGGTCCTTCGGTGGGCTGCGGAACGACGGGGCACCCAGGCCGAGTCGGTGCGCGGCCCGGCCCAGCGCCTTGGCGGTGTGTGCGAACCGGAGTGTGTTGCCTTCCATCAGCGACGAGTATGCGCAGGGGGTGTGACACTCACGGCGCGGGCAGCGGTACGCCGGCCACGACGGGGATGCGCACGAACCGTGGCCGGTAGTTGTCCACGTTGTTGACGAGCTCGAACAGCCCGGTCCAGCCGGCGCACGTCGCGCTCGGCGCATCGCTGACGCTCACGTTGTACGAGATGACGATCTCGCTGGGGTTCGAGAAGGCCACGTGCTCCTTGGCGCCGTAGGTCCACAGGGCGCACCCCGGCGAGAGGTTGTTGTAGGTGGGGCGACCCTGCTCCGGTGGCTGGTAGATGGCGGTCGGCGCGCCGAACGGACCCCACGGCGCCGCGGCGAAGGACGCCACGATGTCGCCGCCGAAGCGGTCGCGGTGGTGGAGCATCCGGTACCCGGACGGGGTGGGGGTCACCGTGTACTCGTAGCCGCCGTCGGCGATCTCGCCGCCGCCGGCCCGCCGCAGGCGCGCGCTGTCGGCCGGGTCCGACGACCACAGGGGCGCACCGGAGCCGTCGACGCCGGCGAAGTACTGCCACGGCTGGCGGTCGAGCAGCCGTCCCGGCACCCGGGCCAGGTGCAGGTGCAGCGCGCCGCTGCCGTCGCAGACCTCGGTGCCGTAGAGGTAGGTGAATCCCGATCCGTCGGGGTTGACCAGGACGGTGTCGCCATGGTCGATGTACTGGGCGCACCCGTCGGTGGCGCGCGGGTTGTCGATCAGCCCTTCGGGCACGATGACGGGTGCGCCGACGGTCATCGTGGGCAGGTCCACCTCCGTGACGCCGAAGGCGTCGACGATGCCACGGGTCTGGTCGAAGCTGACCATCGGGATGACGACGGTGCTGGCGTTCTTGAGGAACGGCATGAAGGGCCACCACCGATGGTCGGCGTCGGCCCGGACGAACACGTCCTGGCCGACCGCTCCCGGTCGCCAGACGTTGACCATGGTCGGCGGCGTGGTGCGCGGATCCATGACGACCAGCTGGTTCCCGACGGCGGCATCGCCGCCGATCCGCCGATGATCGGGCTCGACCCACCCGGCGCCACCGGGCACGCCGCGGGAGAAGAAGCTGTCGGCGAAGACCCACAGCACGCGACCGTCCGGGATCCGGAGCGAGTAGGTGGCATCGCCACCCGTCCACGACGCCGGACCGGCGTTGGCGTTGCCGTAGTCGCGCCAGGCCTCGACGAGCGACGTGTGCGCCGACGCCGTCGTGGCGTCGCGCAGCGCCACGCGCTCGACGATCGACACCCGGGCGGTGGCGGTGTCGCTGATCACGACGTCCCCGCCAGGGGTGACGTCGACGTGTGCCGGTGCCCCGAACTGCGCCGCGATGGGCGGCACGCGGTCGTTGGCGTCGCCGCAACTCGATCCGGCGACGGTGCGCAGCGTCGTGCCGGCGATCGACAGCACCCGGCAGCTCCCGGCGTCGGCGACGTACAGCCGCCCGCCGACGTCGGTGGTCATGCCGCGCGGGGTGTGCAGGCCCTGCGGGTCGGGGGCGCCGGAGCCGGCGAGGGCCTGGATGTGGCCGCCGGTGCCGACCCGGCGGATGCGGTGGTTGCCGGTGTCGGCGATGACGGCACGACCGAGCGCGTCGAACGCCACGCCTGCCGGGTGATCGAGCTGGGCCCGCCGCCCGGGCGCGCCGTCCCCGCTGTCGCCGCAGGTCCCGTCGCCGGCGACGGTGGTGATGGTGCCCGCCGTGTCGATGCGGCGGACCCGGCAGCTCGCCGTGTCGGCGATGAGCACCTCGCCCGTCGCGGAGACCGCCACGGCCTCGGGGTGGTCGAGGGCCGCGTCGGTCGCCGGACCCCCGTCCCCGGTGTCGTCGCAGGTGCCGGTGCCGGCCACCGTCGAGATGGTGCCCGCGGCGTCGATGCGGCGGATCCGGCAGTTGCCGGTGTCGGCGACCAGCAGCGTCCCGTCGGTGTGGCGCGCCAGCCCGCGCGGGTGATCGAAGCGCGCGCCGATCGCCGGACCGCCGTCGCCGGCGAACCCGCAGGTGCCGTCGCCGGCCAGGTCGCTGACGATGCCGCCCGCGTCGATGCGACGGACCCGGCAGTTGTCGCCGTCCGCCACGACGAGCTCGCCGGCGGGTGTGGCCACGGCGACCGGCGCCGCGAACCGCGCCGTGGTGGCGACCCCACCTTCGCCGGTGTCGTACCCGGAGATGCCGGTGCCGGCGACCGGCGTCACGACCGACGGCAGCACCAGCGCCCCGGCTCCGTCGGTCGCCGAGGGGAGCAATGCCGCCAGCGTCACCGTCAGCAGCACCAGGGCGCGGCGGGCGACGACGCGTGCCCTCGTCGCATCCCTCGTCCGCTCGGCCATCGGTCCCCCGCCGGTCGGTCGCCCGGAGGCCCGCACCACCGGTCGGCGGCCCAGGGTACCGGGACGGCCCGCTCGACGGTCAGAGCTCGACGGCGATGCCGATCTCGACCGTCTGGTTGGCCGGGAGGCGGAAGTAGTTCGACGCCGGCGTGGCGTTGCGGCTCAGGAAGGCGAACAGGTGCTCGCGCCACTTGGCCATGCCCGGCTTGTTGGTGACGATGAGGTTCTCGCGCCCGAGGAAGTAGCTGACCTGTTCGGGGTCGATGTGGGGCGCCCGTTGCTGCGACGCGGCGAGCGCGGCCGGGATGTCGGGGTCCTCCATGAAGCCGTAGTGCAGGATCACCTGCCAGAACCCGTCGCCGATCTCGGTGCTGGTGAGCCGCTGGACCGGCAACAGGCGTGGCACGGTCTCGCTGCGGATCGACAGCAGGACGATCTTCTCGTGCAGCGAGTTGTTGTGCTTCAGGTTCGCCATCAGGCTCGGCGGCGTCAGATCGGTGGCGCTGAACATGTAGACCGCCGTGCCGTCGACCCGTTCGACCGGGTGCTCGTGGATGCTCTTGACGAACGTCGTGATCGGGACCCGACCGCGCATGATGCGGTCGGCCACGATCTGGCGGCCACGGAACCAGGTGGTGAGCACGGTGAACACGACGGCGCCCACGACGATCGGGAACCAGCCGCCCTCGTGGATCTTGAAGATGTTGGCGCCGAAGAAGCCGAGGTCGATGGCGAGGAACCCGGTGCACGCCGCCATGGCGCGTCCCTTGCTCCACCCGAGCCGTTCGCGTGCCACCACGTAGAACAGCAGCGTGGTGATGACCATGGTCATGGTGACGGCCACGCCGTAGGCCGCCGCCAAGTTGGTCGAGGAGCGGAACGTGATGACGAGCGTGACGCACGCGGCCATGAGCGCCCAGTTGATTGCCGAGATGTAGATCTGGCCCATCTCGGCGGCGGAGGTGTGCCGGATGCGGACGCGCGGGCTGTAGCCCAGCTGCACCGCCTGCATGGTGAGCGAGAAGGCGCCGGAGATCAGGGCTTGGGAGGCGATGACCGTCGCCGCCGTGGCCAGCGCCACGAGCGGCAGCTGGAACCAGTCGGGCGCCATGTTGAAGAACGGGCTCTCGATCTCGGTCGGCTCGTTGATGAGCATGGCGCCCTGACCGAAGTAGTTGAGCAACAGGGCTGGCAGCACCAGCGAGAACCAGCCGAGCTTGATCGGCCGCTTGCCGAAGTGGCCCATGTCGGCGTAGAGCGCCTCGCCGCCGGTCACGACGAGGAAGACCGAGCCGAGGGCGAGGAAGCCGGTGAAGGTGTTGGTGGTGAAGAAGGTGACGGCGTAGGTGGGGTTCAAGGCGACGAACACGCCGGGGTGGTCGGCGAGGTGGATGGCGCCGAGGACCGCCATCGTCACGAACCACACGACCATGATCGGGCCGAACACCCGGCCGATCGACCCGGTGCCGCGTCGCTGGACGGCGAAGATGGCGATGAGGATGCCCACGGCGATGGGGATGACGAGGCGTTCGATGTCGGGGTTGACGACGGTCAGGCCTTCGACCGCGGACAGCACCGAGATCGCCGGGGTGATCATGCCGTCGCCGTAGAGCAGCGCCGTGCCGAACAGGCCGATGAGCACCAGCGCCCACCGGCGGCTCGACGGGTTCGAGCCGCGGGGGTTGATGATGGCGGTGAGGGCCAGGATGCCGCCCTCACCCTCGTTGTCGGCCTTCATCACGAACGCCAGGTACTTGATGGTGATGATGATGATCAGCGACCAGAAGATGAGCGACAAGATGCCGAGCACGTTGGTCTCGTCGACGGTCAGCTGGTGCGCGTGGCCCGTGAACGACTCGCGCATGGCGTACAGCGGACTGGTTCCGATGTCGCCGTAGACCACGCCCAACGCTCCCAGTGCCAGGAGCGCAGTGCGCTTCGGATCGGTGCCGCCTGTCGCCGCGTGTCCGCTCATGTGAGCCGAGACGCTATCGACCGGGGCACGCGGAGGGGAAACGTAGGCTGACGCCATGTCAACGGAGCCGAAAGGCGCGGGGTCGGCGCACACCATCGTCCGGTCGCCGGCGGACGTCCTGCGGCTCGTCGTGGCAGCGGTGGCGTTCGCCTTGCTGCTGCTCGTGGAGCTGTTCTTCGGATCCGCCCTGGTCGAGTTCACGGCGCAGCTGCTCCAGGGCGCGTCCGCCCTGCCGTCGTGGCTGCTGACCGGGGTCGTCATCGTCACCCGCATCGGCGTGACGGTCGTGTTCTGGGTCGGGCTGGTGGTCAGCCTGTGGCGCCGGCGCTTCCGGTTGCTGCTGACGATGGTCGTGGCCGTGCTGGCGTCGACGGTGATCTACACGCTGGTCGACGACGCGCTCGAGACGCGCCGCGAGTCGCTCGTCACCCTCAACGACACCGTCCTGGTGGTGTTCGACGAGGGGGACTACCCGACGGCGGCCGCCCTGGCCGCCGCCATCGCCCTGTTGACGGCGGCGGCGCCGTGGCTGTCTCGCCGCGGCCGGCGCCTGGGGTGGACGCTGGTGGTGCTGCTCGCCGTGTCACGGTTCTTGACGGCGCCGGTGTCGTTCGACTCGCCGGTGGCCTTCGCCTCGGGCTGGTTCGCCGGCGCCGCCGTGCTGGTCGCCATGGGCGCGCCGGCCCGGCGCGCCAGTCGTGACTCGGTGATGGACGGCCTGACCGGTGTCGGCGTCGACCTGGCCGAGCTGGAGCCGGCGGCGGTGGACGCGCGCGGCTCGACCCCCTACTTCGGGACGACCACGGACGGCCACCGGCTGTTCGTCAAGGTGCTCGGCGAGGACGAGCGCAGCGCGGACCTGCTGTTTCGCATGTACCGCCGCGTCCTGCCCCGCGACCTCGGTGACGAGCGCCCCTTCTCGAGCCTGCGCCGCGCCGTCGAGCACGAGGCGCTCGTGGCGCTGGCGGCGCGCGACGCCGGGGTGCGCACCCCGCGCCTGGTGGCGTTCGCCGCCTGCGAGCCGGCGTCGTTCGTGTTGGCCTACGAGGCGATCGAGGGGGCGTCGTGGGATCGCTTCACCGCCGACGAGCTGACGCCCGACAAGGTGACGGCGCTGTGGGAGCTGGTGCAGATCCTGCGCCGGCACCGCATCGCCCATCGTGACCTGCGCCTGGCCAACCTGTTCCTCGGTGCCGACGGCGAGGTGTGGCTGATCGACTTCGGCTTCTCGGAGCTGGCGGCGTCGGACACGCTGCTGGCGACCGACCTGGCCGAGCTGTTGACGTCCATGGCGTCGGTGGTCGGGCCCGAGGCGTCGATCGCCGCCGGCTACGCCGCCGTGGGCGACGACATCGTCGAGGCGCTGCCGCGGCTGCGGTCGTTCGCCCTGTCGGGCGCCACCCGCTCGGCGGTCAAGGCCGACCCGGAGCTGCTGCCTGGTGTGGAGCGGGCCGTGCGGGCGGCGACCGGCGCCTAGCTCTGATCCCGCAGCAGGCGGCGCAGGATCTTGCCCGACGCCGACTTGGGGATCTCGTCGACGAACTCGACGATGCGCACCTGCTTGTAGTGCGCCACCTGGTCGGCGACGAACCCCTGGATGTCCTGCGCCGATGCCTCGGTGCCCGGCTTGAGGGCGATGAACGCCTTCGGCAGCTCGCCGGCCTCGTCGTCGGGCACGCCGATGACGGCGGCGTCGGCGACGGCGTCGTGGGTGAGCAGCAGCGCCTCGAGCTCGGCGGGCGGCACCTGGAAGCCCTTGTACTTGATGAGCTCCTTGAGGCGGTCGACGATCAGGTAGTGCCCGTCCTCGTCGATGCGGGCGACGTCGCCGGTGTGCAGCCAGCCGTCGGCGTCGATCGTGTCGGCGGTGGCCTGGGCGTTGTTGAGGTAGCCGGCCATCACCATCGGACCCCGGACCCACAGCTCGCCCTCGCCGCCCTCGGCGGCGTCCTCGCCGGTGGCGGGGTCGACGATGCGGCACTCGACGTTGGGCAGCGCCAGCCCAATCGTGCCCGGCTTGTACTGGCCCTGCGGCGTGGCATGGCTGACGGGGCTGAGCTCGGTCATGCCGTAGCCCTGCACCACCTCGACGCCGAGGCGGTCGCCGGCCTCCTGGGCCAGCTCGGGCCCGAGCGGCGCCGCGCCCGAGAAGAGCTGCTCGAGCGACGACAGGTCGTAGTTGTCGACGATCGGGTGCTTGGCCAGAGCGAGCACGATCGGCGGCACGATGAACGCCCGGCGGATCTTGTGGTCCTGGGCGAGCTGCAGGAACTGCTCGAGGTCGAACCGCGGGACGGTCACGACGGTGCCGCCGGCGGCGAGGCCGCCGTTCATCAGCACCTGCATGCCGTAGATGTGGAAGAACGGCAGCACGGCGAGGATCGCTTCGCCCTCGGCGATCGGCAGGACCGAGTCGCACTGCACGATGTTGGCGACGAGGTTGCGGTGCGTGAGCATCACGCCCTTGCTGAGGCCGGTCGTGCCGCTCGAGTAGGGGAGCACGACGACGTCGGTCGCCGGGTCGACCGGCACCTGCTCGGCGAGCGGCTCGCCGAAGAGGTCGAGCAGGTTGGTGACGCCCTCGACGGGGTCGATGGTGACGATCTCGGTGACCTTGGTGCCCTCGACGGCGGCGCGGGCGGTCTCGAGGAACATGCCGATCGTGATCAGGATCGTGGCGCCCGAGTCGTTGAGCTGATGGGTCACCTCGTGCGCCGTGTACGTGGGGTTGATGGTGGTCACGGCACCGCCGGCGTAGGCCGTGCCGTGGAACACGACGGCGTACTCGGGCAGGTTGGGCGCCATGATCCCGACCACACCGCCCTTGCCGATGCCACGGGCGGCGAGCCCGCCGGCGAGCGCGGCGATGGCGCCCCGCAGGTCCCCGTAGGTGATGGTCCGCCCGGACGGCCCGTCGATGAGCGCCGGCTGGTCGGCCAGGCGGTCGGCGTGGCGCAGCACGTACTCGGTCAGCGGCACGTTCGGGATGCCGAGATCGGCAAAGGTGCTGGGGATCGTCACGGCAGGCTCCTCGCAGGGGTTCCGGTCGGCCGCGCACGATAGCCGCCGATGGCACGATGGGCGCCGGGTCCGGGACGAGGGAGCACGAGATGGCCGATCCGCACGACATCGTCGAGGTCGACGTCGACGTGGATGCGCTCGTCGACTGCGCCGACCCGTACGCGCTGTTCGCCGCCTGGCGCGCCGCCGGGCCGCTGCTGCGCACGCCGTCGGGCTTCGTCGTGGCGACGTCGTGGCAGGCGGCGATGGATGCGCTGCGGGACCCGTCGGCGACCTCGGGGCTGATCGGCCAGCGCTACCGCGACGCCCTCCCGCCCGGCGCCGCGCGCGACGAGCTGTCGCACCGCATCAACTTCCTCGACCCGCCGGACCACCCGCGGGTGCGCGCCCTGGTGTCGAAGGCGTTCACCCCGCGCCGCGTCGCCGAGCTGCGGCCCTACGTGGAGTCGACGGCGTCGTCGTTGCTCGACGAGCTCGTGGCGCGAGGGCGCTTCGACCTGCTGCACGACTTCTGCCATCAGGTGCCGTCGCTGGTGATCTCCGAGCTGCTGGGCGTCCCGGTCGCCGAGCGCGATCGGCTCACGGCCCTCAGCGACGCCGTCACCCCACTGCTCGGCCTGTCGGTCACCGACGACGAGCGCACGGCCGCCGTGGCGGCGGCCGAGGAGATGCACGCCACCTTGGGCGAGCTGCTCGCCGACCGCCAGGCACACCCCGGTGCCGACCTGCTGTCGGCGCTGGCGGCGGCCGAGGAGGACGGCGAGCGGCTCAGCCGGGCCGAGCTGCTGTCGTTGGCCGCCACCCTGTACTCCGCCGGCCATCGCACGACCCGTGACCTGACCGTCAACGGCATGGCGGTGCTGCTCACGGGTGGCGGGACGTTCGGCCCCGACGTGTCCTCGACGGTGCAGGAGATGCTGCGGTTCGAGACGCCGACGCTCTACGTCGCCCGCGTCACGACCGACGGACCGGTGCTCGTGCTGCTGGGCGCGGCCAACCGGGACCCGGCCGCCTACGGCGACGCCGACGTGTTCCGCCCGGAGCGCTGGCAGGTCGAGCCGACGCCGCCGACGCCGTTGTCGTTCGCCTTCGGCGCGCACTACTGCCTCGGCGCATCGCTGGCCCGGATGGAGGCCGAGGTGATGGTGGGGGCTCTGGCCGCCGTGCCGCTCGCCCTCGACACGACGGCGCTCGAGTGGCGACTCCGCGGCCCGTTCCGCTCGCTGGCCGCCCTCCCGGTCCGGGTCGACGCCGCGGCGACGACCTGACGGTCGTGTCAGGATCTGGCGATGGAGCCGGGGGACTTCCAGGGGACGATCGCGCGCTACGCCACCGACGGTGCGGTGGCGCACTGGCCGGAGCCGGCGCGCCCGCCGGACGGGGCGCCGAACGTCGTGGTCGTCGTGCTCGACGACGTCGGGTTCGCCCAGCTCGGCTGCTACGGCTCCGACATCGCCACGCCGCACCTCGACGCGCTCGCCGCCGGCGGCCTGCGCTTCAGCCGGTTCCACACGACGGCGTTGTGCTCGCCGACCCGGTCGTGCCTGCTGACCGGACGCAACCACCACGCCAACGGCATGGGCCGCATCACCGAGTTGGCGATGGGCTTCCCCGGCTATGACGCCCGCATCCCGCGCGCCAACGGGTTCGTGTCGGAGCTCCTGCTCCAGCACGGTTGGGCGACGTGGGCCGTCGGCAAGTGGCACCTCACGCCCGAGGAGGACGCGCACGAGGCCGGGTCGCGGCGCACCTGGCCGCTCGGCCGGGGGTTCGAGCGGTGGTACGGCTTCCACGGCGGCGAGACCAGCCAGTTCGAGCCGGCGCTGTGGAGCGACAACCACTCGGTCGATCCGCCCGCCTCGCCCGCCGAGGGCTACCACCTGACCGAAGACCTGGTCGACCGCTCGATCCGCCTCGTCGACGACCTGCGCGCCGTCGACGTCGACAAGCCGTTCTTCTTGTGGTTCGCCACCGGCGCCTGCCACTCGCCGCACCAGAGCCCGCAGCGCTGGCGCGACCGGTACTGGGGCGCCTTCGACGACGGGTGGGACGCCTGGCGCCAGCGCGCCGTCGAGCGCCAGCGCGCCCTCGGGGTGATCCCGGCGGACTGCACGCCGGCACCACGGCCCGACTGGGTGCCGGCCTGGGACGACCTCTCGCCGCGCGCCCGCGCCGTGTACGCCCGGTACATGGAGGCCTTCGCCGCCTTCCTGTCGCACACCGACGAGCAGATCGGTCGGCTGGTGGCGCACCTCGACGAGCGCGGCGAGCTCGAGCGCACGCTGGTCGTCGTGTGCTCCGACAACGGCGCCTCGTCGGAGGGCGGGCCGACCGGCTCGCTCAACGACAACCGGCCGTGGAACCTGCTCGGCCGCACGGTCGGTGAGGCGCTCGACGCCATCGACGAGATCGGCGGACCCCGGCGCCACACCAACTACCCGTGGGGCTGGACCGTCGCCGGCAACACCCCGTTCCGCCGCTGGAAGCGCGAGGTGCACAACGGCGGCATCGCCGACCCGATGATCGTGCACTGGCCGGGCCACGTCCCCGACCCGGGCGGCGTGCGCCACCAGTTCACCCATGCCATCGACGTGGCGCCGACCATCCTCGCCGCCTGCGGCATCGAGCCGCCCGACGTGCTCGACGGCGTGCCCCAGCGCCACCTCGACGGCGTGTCGTTCCTCGCCGCCGTCGAGGACCCCGCCGCCCCCGAGCACCGCACGACCCAGTACTTCGAGATGTTCGGCTGTTGCGCCCTCTATCACGACGGCTACAAGGCGGTGACGTTCCACGAGCTGCAGGACGCCGCCCATCCCCTGGCCGAGGACCGGTGGGAGCTGTACGACCTGCGCACGGATCCCACGGAGCTCGTCGACCTCGCCGCCGACGAGCCGGAGCGACTCGCCGCCATGGTCGAGCGGTTCTGGGTCGAGGCCGAGGCCAACGGCGTGCTCCCCCTCGACCAGCGGGCGTTCTCGGACCTGGTCGCCGAGCGACCCCGCGGCGTGGCGCCCCGCCAGCGCTACGAGTACCGACCGCACACGGCGCCGGTGCCCGAGGACGTGGCCGTCAACGTCCGCAACCGCCGCCACGTCGTCACCGCCACCGTCGAGGTGGGCGCGACCGACGGGGCAGCTGCACCCCAGGGGGCGCTGCTGGTGCAGGGGAGCGTGCTCGGGGGCTGGTCGTTCCACGTCGCCGACGGCGAGCTGGTCTACGAGCA
>JAGQTE010000361.1 GCA_020439175.1 Acidimicrobiales bacterium
ACGGCCGACGCCTGCCGCGCCGCCATCGCCGACCGGCTCGGCGTGGTCGCCGACGTCGAGATCGTCGACCGGGAGTCGCTGGCCCGCAGCGGCTACAAGGCCGTGCGCCTCGTCGACGCCTGACATCTCCAGCAGCTGCGTTGGTACAGTCACGCTCGGTGGCAGCACCTTGTGGGAGCTGCTGGAATCAGATGCGGATGGGGGATGGTGGTGGGATCGATCAATGCGACGAGGTCGACACGGCGACGAGCGCTGCTGGCGGCGGTGGCGATGCTCGCCACCACCATCGCCGTGCTGGCGAGCTCGCCTGCGCCCGCCTGGGCGGCCAACGGCACCCTCAGCGGGGTGCTCACGTCGTCGGTCGGCGCCACACCGGTCGGCGGCGGCACAGTCGAGGCGTACGGCGGCTACTACGGCAACCTGTGGGGCACCGCGACGAGCGACGCCGACGGCTCGTTCGAGCTGAGCCTCCTCAGCGGCGACTTCCGCATCCGCTACGTCGATCCGACCGGCGCGCACACCACCGTGTACTGGGGTGGAGCGACGACCTACGTCACCGCCACCACGGTGCACGTGCCCGGCGGCGGTGCGGCCACGGCCGATTGGACGCTGCCCGCGGCGGCGTCGATCGGCGGCACGGTGACCTCGAGCGTCGGACCGCCCCTCGCCGGCGTGACGGTCGAGGTCCTCGACGCCGCCAGCGCCACCGTGCTCACCACGGCCGTCACCGCAGCCGACGGCACCTGGGCGCGCGCCGTTGCGCCCGGCAACCGCAAGCTGCGCGCCACCGCCGTCGATGCGCACATCACCCAGACGTTCTCGGGCAACGCCACGGACCTCTCGTCCGCGGCCACGATCGTCGTCGGCCCCCTCGCCGACGTCGAGCACGACCTGATCATGGCCACGCCGGCGGCGCTGGTCGGCACCGTCCGCAAAGCCGGCAGCGTGCCGGTCGCAGGCGTCACGGTCGAGGCGCTCGATCCGGTGTGGGGCGGGGTCATCGACACGACAGCGACCGGAGCCGACGGCACCTACCTTCTGGCGTTGCCTGCCGGCACCTACCGCGTCCGCTTCCACGATCCCGGCGGCGTGCTCGCCGATCGCTACTCGGGCGGGTCGCTCGACTGGGCCTCGTCGAGCACCGTCGCGGTGCCGCCGGGCGCCGCCACCACGGTCAACGCCACCCTGGCCAACAACCCGCGGGTGCGCGGTCGGGTCCGCACGCCGGCGCAGGTCTACCTCGGCGGCATCACCGTGCAGGCCGTCGGCCTCAACGGCGTTCCCGCCGCCAGCACCACCACCGCGGCCGACGGCACCTACGACCTCTCCGTGCTGCCCGGTTCGTACCGGGTGCGCTTCCTCGACCCGGGCGGCACCTACGCCATGACCTACGAGGGCGGCGCCGCCGCCCCGGGCGGTGCCCCGGTGCACACGTTGGCCGTCGGCCAGATCGTGCCGGTCAACCACAAGCTGTCGTATCCGGGGAGCCTGACGGGCCGGGCGAGGATCGGCGCCTTCGGGCCGGGCATCACCGGCGTCTACGTCGGTGCGTTCACACCGACGACCCTCGAGCTCGTCGGCATCGCCCAGACCGCAGCCAACGGGACGTGGACGATCGCCGGCCTCCCGACGGGGACCTACAAGGTGGCGTACGTCGACCCCCGCTGGCTGGCCACCGACGGCTCCAGCTTCATGGCGTTCCGCCCCGTGTTCTCCCCGGTGCACGACATCGATGACGAGGGCCTGACGACCGCCGCGGCGAACGCGGCGTCGGTGGCGGTCGCCGCCTACGCCACGACGGACCTCGGTGACGAAGCGTTGGTGGGCGCCGACTGCGACCCCGCCGTCGCCTTCCCCGGTGCCGACCTCTCGGGCTGGACCGCACCGTTCAACC
>JAGQTE010000362.1 GCA_020439175.1 Acidimicrobiales bacterium
CGTCTGGATCGGGGCCGGCGTCGGGCTCGTGTCGGCCGCCCCCGGGAGCGCCGCGCCCGGCCAGCGCCGCGGAGGCCGCTGGGCGGTGGCACCCGGGACCGCGGTCGTACGCATCTGAGCAGAGTGGGTGCGGTCCGGTGGCGTGGGTGGTCTTCGTCGTGCTGGTCGTCGTCGGGCTGGTGGGGGCGGTGGCGGCGTACGTGGCGACGGTCCCCGACGTGGATCCGCCCGTGCCGACGTCGGTCGTCGACGACACGTTGGAGGTGGGGGACTGCGTCGTGCTCGTGCCGTCCGCCTCGGGGGTCGTGGCCTACGAGCGGTCGTGCAGCGGGCGGGTGTCCGGGCGCATCGAGGCCATCGTCGCCTACCCCGCGCCGTGCCCGGCCGGGACCTACGCCACGCCGATCGTGTCGGAGCGCACGACCCTGTGCCTGGTGACGTAGCCGGGAGTAGCGTGCGTCGGGTGCGTGTCACCGGCCTCGATCACCTCGTGCTGCTGAGCTCTGACCCGTCGGCCACCGTCGCCTGGTACCGCGACGTGCTGGGCCTGACGCCGGAGCGGCTCGAGGCCTACGAGGCGGGCGAGGTGTTCTTCCCGTCGGTGCGGGTCGACGCCACGACGATCATCGACGTCATGCCGGGCGAGCGCGACGGTCGCAACGTCGACCACCTGTGCCTCGTGGTGGAGGGCGTGGATCTCGACGAGCTGGCGGCGAGCGGTGCGGTCGACGTCGTCAGCGGTCCGTCGGAGCTGTGGGGCGCGCAGGGGATGGGCATGGGGCTGTACGTGACCGATCCGGACGGGACGGTCGTCGAGCTGCGGACCTATCCACGAGCGGAGGACGACGATGGATCTGCGTGACGAGTCGGTGGTGGCGCTCGCCGCCCGGGTGCGGGCGCGTGAGCTGGGAGCACGGGAGCTGGCCCGGCACTGCCTCGACCGGATCGAGGCCCACGACGGCCAGCTCAACTGCTTCGTGGCCCTCGACGGCGAGCGGGCGCTGGCCGAGGCGGCGGCGATCGACGAGCGCCTGGCGCGCGGCGAGGACGTCGGGCCGCTGGCGGGCATCCCGATCGGGGTGAAGGACCTGGAGGCTGCCGCCGGGTTCGTCACGACCCACGGCTCGCACCTGCACACCGACGACGCGCCGGCCGAGGAGGACTCGGTCGAGGTCGCCCGGCTGCGGGCGGCGGGATGCGTGGTCCTGGGCAAGACGAACACGCCCGAGAACGGATGGAAGGGCGACACCACCAGCCCGCCGTTCGGGGCGACGCGCAACCCGTGGAACCTCGAGCGGTCGCCGGGCGGATCCTCGGGCGGCAGCGGCGCGGCCATCGCCGCCGGGCTCGTGCCGCTGGCCACCGGGTCCGACGGCGGCGGGTCGATCCGCATCCCCTCGGCGCTGTGCGGGCTGTCGGGGTGCAAGCCGAGCCAGGGCAGGGTGCCGGCCGAGTCGACCGACCGGGCGCCGGGGTCGGGCCAGCTGGCGGTGCGCGGCCCGATGGCGCTGCGCATCCGTGATGTGGCGGCGGCGCTCGACGTCGTCGTCGGTCCGCACCCGCTCGACCCGTTCTCGCTGCCGCGGGACGCGGGGTCGTGGTCGGCGGCGGTCGCCGGTCCCGTCGGTCCGCCGGCGCGGGTGGTGTGGTCGCCGGCGATGGCCGGTCCGGTCGACGCCGAGATCGCCCGGGTGACCGGCGAGGCGGTGGCGGCCATGGCCGGGCTCGGCACCGAGGTGGTCGAGGTCGACGCCGTGTTCCGCGAGGACCCGACGTGGCCGTGGTTCACGATGTGGTGCATCTATGCCTTTCGGACGTTGGGGGAGCACCGCGACACCGATCGGTGGGAGCTGATCGACGAGGGCTTGCGCGAGCAGGTGGTGTTCGGGTCGACGCTCGGGCCCGACGACTTCGTGCGCGCGCTCGACGCCGTGTACCGGGCGCACGCCGACGTCGAGCGGGTGCTGGCGGACCACGACGCCGCGTTGCTGGTGTTGCCGACGACGGCCGGCCAGACGGGTCGGTGCGGTGCCAACGGGACGATCGATGGCGTCGAGGACGTCAATTGGGTGCGCTTCACCTATCCGTTCAACATGACCCGGCATCCGGCGGCGACCGTGTGCGCCGGCCTGACCGGCGACGGCATGCCCGTCGGGCTCCAACTCGTCGGCGGCCACCTCGACGACGTCGGCGTCCTGCGCGGCGCCGCCGCCCTCGAGGACCTGCTGGGCGGAGCGCATCGCCGCGCCCCGTTCCCTGTCGGCTGAGACCCGAACCCTTCTTCGGTCCTGTGGTGTCCACACGCGATAGCCCGGGTGGACACCACAGGAACGTCGGCTCACTCGGGTGGTTCGTCACCCGTCGTTGCGTTGCGGTCGGCCAGTTCCGCGGCGGCGAGCCGCATGCGCTCGTCGAAGGCGTCAGCGAGGCGGGCAGTCGACAGCAAGGCGTTCGTCTGGGCCATGGCATCGTCGTCGCCGAGATCGGCCGTGAACGAGGCGACGAGGTCGGCGTCGGTGGGGTCGGAGGCGTCGGCGGCGTCGGCGGCGGTCATGAGGCGGACGCCGGCAGGGGAGCGGCGCTCGGCGCGACCGTAGCGCCATCCGGTTGAGGGGTGCTCAGGCGCCTGCGCTAACGTGTCGCCTTCCCGGGCGATTAGCTCAGTCGGCTAGAGCGCTGCCTTCACACGGCAGAGGTCGAGGGTTCGAGTCCCCCATCGCCCACTCCGAGAAACCCCTGCTCAGCGGGGGTTTCTTCGCGTCTGGGGTCGCAGCGCCGGGTGAGTGCTTTTATGTGCAAGGCAGAGGTCAGCGTCGGCAGGACCTCATACTCAGGCTCACAGCGGGCCTGTGGGGAGTCGGAGTGGAGCGTTTCGCTCCTCGTGTCGGCTGCGGTGTTTGGAAGAGCCATCGCAGCGCCGTCCAGGACGCCGAAGGCGCGGCTGCGGTGTGCAAGGTCGAGGCTTGTGGCGGGATTCGCGGACGGGCCGGAACTAGACCTTGACAAATAGGGAGGGGGGGTATGGCATATGTGCATGGTCCTCCGGCCTTCGGTTGATGGACCGGCTGGGTGTTCTCGGCACGGCAGCGCCTGTCGTGCATCGACAAAGGAGAAATCTGATGATCACCACCACGTTCCAGGTCGAGGGCATGAGCTGCGGTCACTGCGTCAACTCTGTGCAGTCGGAGGTCTCGGCCATCGCCGGCGTCAGCGCCGTCGAGGTCGACCTCGCCACGGGCCAGGTCACGGTCACCTCCGCTGCCCCGATCGACGCCGACGCCGTTCGAGCCGCCGTCGACGAGGCCGGCTACGAGGTCGTCACATGACCGCCTCGGCCCGATTGGCCGCCTTCGGGCTCGCCGCAGCCATCGCTCTCGGCGGTGGTGCCGCTCTCGGTGCCGCTGCAGGACCGGCTCCGGCACCCGCCGCCACCGTTCACTCCGATCACGAGGACAACCCGATGCCTTCCACCGCACTCGCTCCCACCCACGCGTCCAACTCCGCTTCCGGTGAGAACTACCGAATCCACGTCGCCAGCACCGTGGTCACCGCTGGCGAGCCCCAGCCGCTCAGCTTCGTGGTCCTCGATGGCGCCGGAGAGCCGGTCACCCAGTTCGAGGACCGCCACGAGCGGCCCATGCACCTCATCGTCGTCTCGAACGATCTCGCCGACTACGCCCACCTCCACCCGAAACTGGGCGCCGGCGGCACGTGGTCGGCAGAGCTCCCGGCACTCGATCCGGGCGGCTACCGGGTGGTGGCCGACGCCGTCCCGGCCGGCGGCCCTGACCTGGTGCTCACCGTCGATCTCGTCGTCCCCGGCGTGGCGGCGGGCCGCCCGCTGCCCGAACCGACCCGCATCGCGGTCGTCGACGATCTCGAGGTCGGCCTCGACCTCGCTCCGGCCGCCGACGGTCTCGTCGCCGGGCTGACGGTCCGAAGGGCCGGTCTGGTGGTGGAGCCGGAGCCCTACCTCGGTGCCCGAGGCCACCTGGTGGCCATCGACGCCGATGACCTTGCCTACCTCCACGTCCACCCGACCGACAGCGACGGCCCGGTCTCGTTCGCGATCGCCGATCCGACCCCGGGCCGCTACCGGCTGTTCTTCGACTTCTCGGTCGACGGCCAGGTCCGCACCGCTGCGTTCACCGTCGACATCAGTGCCGACACCGCCGGCGCCACCGGTGAGGGGCACGCACACGCAGAGGGGGAGGGCCACCGATGAGCACCGCAACCGATCACGATCTCGCCCAGGTCCCTGCCGGTCATCGCATCGACCTGGCGATCGAGGGCATGACATGCGCCTCGTGCGCGGCGCGGATCGAGCGTCGCCTCAACAAGCTCGACGGCGTGACCGCCACGGTCAACTACGCGACCGAGCGGGCTCAGGTCACATTCCCCGACGACATCGAGCCGACCCGCCTCGTCGCCGAGGTGGAGGCCGCCGGCTATACCGCCCACCTGCCGACCCCGGTGGGCGAGGAGGGCGACGAGCCGAGCGAGGGGAGCGACGACCCGACCCGTCGGCTCCGTGACCGCCTGGTCATCTCTGCGGCGCTCACCCT
The DNA here is from genome assembly GCA_020439175.1 of Acidimicrobiales bacterium. Taxonomy (GTDB): domain Bacteria; phylum Actinomycetota; class Acidimicrobiia; order Acidimicrobiales; family Acidimicrobilacustridaceae; genus JAGQTE01. Next base: position 4,566 of record JAGQTE010000362.1, read on the forward strand.
CCCGGTCCTGGTCCTGGCCATGGTCCCGGCCCTGCAGTTCGACCACTGGCAATGGCTGTCACTCACCCTCGCCGCGCCCGTGGTCCTGTGGGGCGCCTGGCCGTTCCACCGGGCGGCCTGGACGAACCTCCGCCACGGC
>JAGQTE010000363.1 GCA_020439175.1 Acidimicrobiales bacterium
GTGGCGAGCACGGTGCCGCCGGCGGGCGCCGGCACGGCGTCGAGCAGCGCCCGCACGACGGCAGGGTCGACGCGGCGCACGGCATCGGCGCGGTCGATCGCCACGTCGGGGTCGGCAACCAGGTCGACGGCGATGCGGACGGCGGCGGCGGCGCTGCGACGAGCCGGCCGCACCTGCACGAACCACAGCCGCCCGGCCTCGACGACGAACTCCACCTCGATGACGTCGCGCCACGCTCGTTCGAGGGAACGCAACCAGGCCGCCAGCTCGACCTGCACGTCGGGCAGCCAGGTCGCCAGGTGGGCGAGCGGCAACGGCTGCGCCGTCCCGCCGACCAGCCCGGCGCCGGGTGCACGGACGACGACCTCACCCCAGGCGCCCGGCGCGCCCGTCGACGGGTCGCGACTCGTCGCCACCCCGGCACCCGAGCGATCGTCCGCCGTGGCGTCGACCATCGCCTGGACGACGATCGCCGTCGGCGGCGCGTCGGGCACCCCCTCCCGACGGCGGAAGGCCACGACATCGGGGGCCGTCCACGACGCGGCGACCTCGTCCATCGCCGACCACATCGCGTCCGGCGACGCCACGCCGAGCACGGTGGTGAGCAGCCCCGGCATCGACTGCGCCGCGCCGCCGCGCACCGCCACGCGCAACGCGGTCGCTGCGGTGCCCAGCGGCCGGCCGGCGCGCCGCTCCAGCTCCACCAGCGCATCGTCGACGGCGGTACGCACCGCGCCGGGCCAGGCGCCACCGGCGAGGAAGGCCGCCACATCGCCGGTCGACACCACGAACCCGGGGGGCACGGCGACGCCGATGGAGGCGAGCCGCACCAGTCCGGCGCCCTTGGCGCCGAGCTCGCGCACGTCCAGCGCCGCCGGATCGATCTGCGGCGCTCCTGCACCGAACGCCACGACCCGGGTCATGCGCGTCCGGCCCTACGCCGGTCGCCGGGCGACGAGCGAGTACATGAGGGGCAGCGACGGCGAACCCGACGGCAGGTGGTACGTGCCGTCGGCGCGACGTTCGAGGAACGGCCACCGTTCGAACAGCGTGTGCCCGTGCTCGTGCAGCTGCTCGAGCACCAGCCCGGCGTCGAGCAGCGCCGACACCACCGACGACACGGGATGCGTCCACTCGACGGTCTCGTTGTGCGTCGTGGCCGCATCCCAGTCGACGTAGGACCCCGGCGTGTCGGACCAGTCGCCATCGGCCACCGTGAAGTACGGCCGTGTGGCAACGAGCCGATCGTCGTCGAACACGTCGACGACGGGGTGGAACTCCGCCAGGTAGCAGAAGCCGCCGGGCGCCAACAGGTCGGCGACGACGCGGCCCCACGAGGCGATGTCCGGGAGCCACACCAGCGCCCCGAGCCCCGTGTAGACCACGTCGAAGGTGCGGCCGCCGAGCGCCGCCGGCGCGTCGTAGACCTCGGCACACACGAACTCGCCCGGCACCCCGGCGCGCTCGGCCAGCGTCCGGGCGGCGTCGATGCCCGACGGGGCGAAGTCGACGCCGGTCACCCGCGCCCCCAGGCGCGCCCACGACAGCGTGTCCTGACCGAAGTGGCACTGCAGGTGCACCAGCGATCGCCCGGCGACGCCGCCGGCCGTGGCGACCTCGGCCACCTCGAAGTCACGCAGCGAGTTGCGGCCGGCGACGAAGCGGTCGACGTCGTAGAAGGACGACGCCACGTGGATGGGGACACGCTCGTCCCAGGCGGCGCGGTTCTTCACCAGCCAGTCGGGCTCGGCACCCCCCGCCGCGTCCGCCCCGCCCGCCATGGTCGTCTCAGAGCGCCAGCTTCGTGCGCAGGTGCTCGATGAGTCCGTCGATCGGCACCCGCTCCTGGGCCATGGTGTCGCGGTCGCGCACCGTCACGGCCCGATCGTCGAGCGAGTCGAAGTCGACGGTGACGCACAGCGGCGTCCCGAGCTCGTCCTGGCGGCGGTACCGGCGGCCGATCGACTGCGTCTCGTCGTAGTCGCACATCCAGTGCGGCTGGACCAGCGAAAGCACCTCGGACGCGATGCCGTTGAGCTCGGGCTTCTTCGACAGCGGCAGGACCGCCACCTTGAACGGGGCGATGCGCGGGTGCAGGCGCAGCACGACGCGACGCTCGCCGCGCACCTCTTCCTCGTCGTAGGCGGCGAGCAGGAAGGCCATCATCGTGCGGGTGGCGCCCGCCGCCGGCTCGATGACGTAGGGGCGGTACCGCTCGCCCGAGGCCTGGTCGAAGTACTCGAGCTTCTCGCCGGAGTGCTCGGCGTGCTGGGTCAGGTCGTAGTCGCCCCGGTTGGCGATGCCCTCGAGCTCCCCCCACCCCCACGGGAAGGCGAACTCCACGTCCGACGTGCCGCTCGAGTAGTGCGACAGCTCGTCGTCGTCGTGCGGCCGCAGGCGCAGCTTCTCGGGCGGGATGCCGAGGTCGACGTACCAGTCGAACCGCTCGGTGCACCAGTACTCGTACCAGCGCTGGGCCTCGGCCGGCGGCACGAAGTACTCCATCTCCATCTGCTCGAACTCGCGGGTGCGGAACACGAAGTTGCCGGGCGTGATCTCGTTGCGGAACGACTTGCCGATCTGCGCGATGCCGAAGGGCGGCTTGCGGCGCGATGTCTGCAGGACGTTGGCGAAGTTCACGAACATGCCCTGGGCCGTCTCGGGACGCAGGTAGCACTCGGCGCCGCTGGTCTCGACGGGGCCGGCGTGCGTCTTGAACATCAGGTTGAACTGCCGGGCCTCGGTGAAGGCGTCCTCGGCGCCGCAGTTCGGGCATGTCGTCGGGTCGTCGAGGTTGTCCGAGCGGAACCGCTCGTGGCACTCGCGGCAGTCGACCAGCGGGTCGGTGAAGTTCGACAGGTGCCCGGAGGCCTCCCAGATGGCGGGCGGCGACAGGATGGCGGCGTCGAGGCCGACCACGTCGTGGCGCAGCTGCACCATCGACCGCCACCACGCGTCCTTCACGTTGCGCAGCATCAGCACGCCGATGGGGCCGTAGTCGTAGGTCGACCGGAAGCCGCCGTAGATCTCGGCCGACGGGAACACGAAGCCCCGCTGGCGGCACAGCCCCACGACCTTCTCCATGAGGGTCTCGTCGTTGGGCACCTCGACCGGCACGGTGCCGGCGTCGGTTGCGGACACGTCGGACGGGGACGAATCGGTCTCGGACATAGGGGCGCAAGCCTAGTGCCCGACCTCGGACGGTCCGATCGGGTTGGCGCCCGTCGTGGAGGCCGCGTCGGCGGCGCAGTCATATCAAGGACACCGAAAGAACCCTTGGCGATCGCCGGCCGGCTCGCCAGACTGGCGAACCATGAGCCCGTACCGCATCGTCGACCCCACCGACGTCCTGTGGCGCCGCACCGGCGCGTTCTGTCTCGACGTCGCCATCACCACCGCCATCGCCGCCGCCGTCGGCCTGCTCATCGCCTGGTTGACGTCCGCCTGGATGGGCGTCGCCGCCTACCTGCTGAGCGGCCTGGCGTGGTGGCTCGCCATCTCGATCGGTGTCCAGGGGCGCTCGGGCGCCACGCCCGGCAAGGCCCTGTGCGGGCTGCGCGTCGTCGACAGCACGGGGCGCACCATCGGCACCTCGCAAGCGCTGACCCGCACCCTGGCGTGGCCGATCGACGGGTTCCCCTACGTGGTGCCCGCCACGGCGTTCGCCGCATCGATGAGCTCGCGCAGCGGCCAGCGCGTCGGCGACCGCCTGGCACGCACCCGGGTGGTCGACAAGGACTTCGTCGGCCTGCCGCCCGTGGCGGTGGCGCTGCCCCGCGATCCCGAGGCCGGCCTCGAGCCCTACGAGCTGCGCACCTTCGGCGACTACCTGCCGGCCGGCATGACGATCACCGAGCTGAAGGCGGCGCGGGTGCGCCCCGACCTGCCGGCGCTGGTCGCCGGTCCGCTCGCCCCGGGGGCGACGCACCGCCACGACCTGCCCGACACCTTCGAGGTGCCGGCCGACCCGTCCGAGCCCCGATGGGATGCGGAGCGGGGCGCCTACGTGCGCTGGAACGCCGTGCACCGCACGTGGATGACCTTCGACGAGACCCGTCGGGAGTGGGTGCTGCCCGCCGGCGCCGCCGCCTGAGGGCGTCGACGTCGGGCCAGCGACTCAGCCGGCCAGGCCGACGTCGACCGAGCGCAGCCGCCGCTCGAGGTGGTGCTCGAGCAACCGGGTGGCCAGCACCTCGACCTCGTGGCTCGCCGGTCCCGGCGGCTCGCTGAGCGCCGAGCCGAGCTGGCCGCCGAGGATGCGCTGCAGCAGCGACAGGGCGTCGGGCGAGATGGCGCCGCCGCGACGGCACGATCGGCACAGCACCCCGCCGGCGTCCTCGTCGAAGGCGACCAGGTCCTCGGTGGCGCCGCAGCTCACGCAGTGGTCGACCACCGGCCGGAACCCCTCGAGCGCCAACGCCTTCAGGAAGAAGCCGGGCACGACGAGCGGCGACCCCTCGTCGGCCAGGGTGCGCAGGGCACCGACGAGCATCTCGTACAGCCGCCGGTTCGGCTCGCCCTCCAGCGCCAGCTGATCGACCGCTTCGAGCAGCGGGACGGCGCGCGCCAACAGGTCGAGGTCGTCGCGGATCGCCCGGAAGTGGTCGATCGAGTCGACCTGGGTCACGGTGTCGAGCTCGCGTCCCGGGTAGAGCTGCACGGCGATGTGGCTGGTCGGCTCCAGGCGCGACCCGAACTTCGACCGGGTCTTGCGCACCCCCTTGGCGACGGCGCGCACCTTGCCGTGCCCCTTGGTCATCAGCACGACGATGCGATCGGCCTCGCCGAGCTTCCAGGTCCGCAGGACCACGCCCTGGTCCCGGTAGAGCTGCACCGGGCCTCGATCAGTCCTCGCTGAGCCCGCCGAAGCGGCGCTCGCGGATCTGGAACTCGCGCACGGCCTCGAACAGGTCGCTGCGGCGGAAGTCGGGCCAGAGCGTCTCGGTGAAGATCAGCTCGGAGTAGGCCAGCTCCCACAGCAGGTAGTTCGAGATGCGGTACTCCCCCGACGTGCGGATCATCACGTCCGGGTCGGGCATCTGCGGGTCGTAGAGGTACCGGCGGATCGTCTTCTCCGACACCTTGTCGGCCGGGACGCCGTCACGGATCATCGCGGCGATGGCGTCGACCAGCTCGGCCCGCCCGCCGTAGTTGAAGGCGATGGTGAGCGTCATCGTCTTGTTGCGCTCGGTCAGCGCCACCGACTCGTCCATGCGGCGCAGCAGGCGCTTGGGCACCCGCCAGTCGCGCCGGCCGATGA
>JAGQTE010000364.1 GCA_020439175.1 Acidimicrobiales bacterium
CGCCGGCGGTGTGCTCGTGGTGGCGACGCTCGGCGGCTGGCTGGCGCCGCACGGGGGACCGGCCGGCGAGCCGCTGCAGGTCGCCGTCGTGCAGGGCGGCGGCGAGCAGCGGACGCGGGCGGCCACCAGCGACGCCGACGTGGTGTTCGCCCGCCACGTCGAGGCCACCGATCTGATCGAGGACGAGGTCGACCTGATCGTGTGGCCGGAGAACGTGGTGTCGCTCGACGGGCTGCTGCCCGGCTCGGTCGAGGACCGCACCTTGTCGGAGCTGGCCCGCAGCCACGACGCCACGCTGATCGCCGGCGTCACCGAGGACGACTCGCCCACCACGTTCCGCAACGCGTCGGTCGTGTACAACCCCGATGGCACCCGGGGCGACCGCTACGACAAGGTCCGCCGGGTCCCGTTCGGCGAGTACGTGCCGTTCCGCGACCTGATGACGTCGCTCGCCGGCGGCGCCGGCCTCCCGCGGCGCGACGCCGTGCCCGGCACGGAGCCGGCCGTCGTCGACACGGTGGACGGACCGATGGGTGTGGTCATCTCCTGGGAGGTGTTCTTCACCGACCGCGCCGACGACGCCATCGACAACGGCGGCCAGGCGCTGCTGAACCCCACCAACGGCGCCTCGTACTGGTTGACCCAGGTGCAGACCCAGCAGGTGGCGTCGTCGCGCCTGCGCGGGATCGAGACAGGCCGATGGGTGCTCCAGGCGGCCCCGACGGGGCTGAGCGCCATCGCCGACCCCGACGGCGCCGTCGTCACCTGCACCCTCGTGCGCCCGGGCGGCACGACCGAGGGGACGTGCCGCAGCGACGTCAGCGAGCAGGTCGTGCTGCAGGCGACGATCGATCGGCGCACCGGGCCGACCATCGCCCGCGCCGTCGACGCCTGGCCGACGCTACTGGCGTCGATCGCAGCGTTGATCGGCGCCAACGTCTGGGACCGGCGACGCCGAGGCCTTGCCGACGCCGCCGACGCCGGCGTCACACCTCCAGCAGGAGCGTGACCGGCCCGTCGTTGACGAGGGCCACCGCCATGTCGGCGCCGAAGCGGCCCGTGGCGACCGTCGCACCGAGGCGGCGCAGCTCGTCGACGACGACCTCCACCAGCGGCGCCGCCTGCTCCGGCCGCGCCGCCGCCATCCACGACGGGCGCCGGCCCTTGCGGGTGTCGCCGTAGAGCGTGAACTGGCTCACGACCAGCACCTCGCCGGTCGTGTCGGCGACGGCACGCCCCATGGCGCCGTCGTCGTCCGCCATGATCCGCAGGCCCCAGATCCGGTCGGCGAGCTTGCGCGCCGTGGCCTCGTCGTCGTCGTGGGTCACCCCGACCAGCACGCACAGGCCGGGGCCGATGCGGCCCACCACCTCGCCGTCGACCGTCACGGAGGCCTCACGCACCCGCTGCACCAATCCGCGCACGCTGCTCCTCCCGCCGCCGGAGCGGCTCCGGGGCCGGTTTGACCTGTTCAGTCGCACCGGCAAGGCTTTGTGATTCGTGTTCCGGCCCCGTCCGGCGGGCCGAGGAAGTGAGCCACGACGTGAGTGACGAGCCGCTGAGCATCGCCTACCTGTGCTACCGGGGCAAGCCCCACGTCGGCGGCCAAGGCGTCTACACCCGCCACCTCACGAAGGCGCTCGTCGATCTCGGTCACCACGTCGAGGTGCTGGGCGGGCCACCGTACCCCGAGCTCGACGAGCGGGTCCCGCTGATCGAGCTGCCCAGCCTGCAGATCTACAACGACTACTTCCCGATGCGCATGCCCGGCCTGTGGGAGCTCAAGTCGGTCGCCGACTGGGTCGAGGTGTCGTCGTTCTCGCTGGGCAACTTCCCCGAACCGCTGGCGTTCTCGATCCGGGCGTGGCAGCACCTGCGTCGACGCATCAACGAGTTCGACCTCGTGCAGGACAACCAGTGCCTGGGCTACGGCCTGCTGGCGATCGAGCACGAAGGCCTGCCCGTGCTGGCCACCATCCACCATCCGATCACGGTCGACCGGCGCCTCGAGATGGAGCACGCCGAGACCACCTGGCAGCGCATCGCCAAGGCCCGCTGGTACTCGTTCACCAAGATGCAGACCCGCGTGGCGTCGCGCATGCCGCGGGTGCTCACCGTGTCGCAGAACTCCTACGAGGACATCCACCGCGACCACAAGGTGCCGACCGAGCGCCTCAACGTCGTGCCGGTCGGTGTCGACCAGGACCTGTTCCGCCCCCTCGACCACGTCGAGCGCGTCCCCGGCCGCCTCATCACCACGGCGTCGGCGGACGTCACGATGAAGGGGCTGCGCTACCTGCTCGAGGCCCTGGCGAAGCTCCGCACCGAACGCCACGTCGAGCTCGTGGTCATCGGCAAGCTCAAAGAGGGCGGTCCGTCGGCGAAGGTCATCGACGAGCTGGGCCTGCGCGACGCCGTGACGTTCATCTCCGGTGTGCCCGAGCAGCGCATCATCGAGCTGTACTCCGAGGCCGAGCTGGCGGTCGTGCCCTCGCTGTACG
>JAGQTE010000365.1 GCA_020439175.1 Acidimicrobiales bacterium
ACGACGTCAGCGGGTTCGGCGACAGCACCTCCAGGTCGATGTCGGCGGCGTCCATCGCTGCCAGCCGGGCGTCGAGGTCCATGAACGGCGATCCCCGGTAGCGCACGCCGACGAGGCGGTAGTCGCCGACGCGGAAGCACGGCGGGCGACCGGTGTCGGGGTCCCCCTCGTCGAGCTCGGGGCCGTGCGGGCCGGCGGCGCCGAGCACCGACTCGAGCACCACGTGGGCGTGCAGATCGATCACGGCGTCACCCCAGCTCCACCGGTGCGATGGCGTCGAGCACGCTCGGGTCCTCCAGGGTCGACAGGTCGCCGGGGTCGGCGCCGGTGGCCCGCGCCCGCACGGCCCGGCGCACCACCTTGGCCGATCGCGTCTGGGGCAGCGCGGCGACGAAGGCCACGTGCGCCGGCCGGAACGCCTTGCCGAAGGCGGCGACGACGGCGTCGCCCACGGCGTCGGCCAACGCCGCGCCCGCCGCCGGGTCGTCGGACGGCCCACCGGTGGGCACGCACCAGATCCCCACGACCTCCCCCTTCACCGGGTGCGGGAGGCCGACGGCGGCAGCGGACACCACGCCCGGCACGCCCAGCACCGCCGACTCGATCTCGGCCGGGCCGATGCGCTTGCCGGCCACGTTGAGGGTGTCGTCGCTGCGGCCGTGCAGGAACCACCGGCCGTCGTCGTCCACCTCGGCGAAGTCGCCGTGCCACCACCGCCCCGCGAAGCGCGACCAGTAGGTGTCGAGGTAGCGCTGCGGGTCGCCCCACACGCCCCGGGTCATGCCCGGCCACGGCGCGTCGACCACCAGCTCCCCCACCCGGCCGGTGCCGCGCACCGAGCGCCCGTCGTCGTCGACCACGTCGACGGCCACGCCGAGCGCCGGACCGCCGACCGAGCACGGCACGCAGCCGGCCAGCAGGTTGACCGACAGCAGGCAGGCGCCGACCTCGGTGCCGCCCGACAGGTTCACGATCGGCCGCGTCCCGTTGCCGGCCACGTCGAACAGCCACCACCAGGCGTCGGTGGTCCACGGCTCGCCGGTGCTGCCGAACGCCCGCAGCGACGAGCGGTCGTGCGCCGCCACGTCCTCGTCGCCGGCGGCGGCCAGGGCCCGCACCAAGGTGGGCGACACGCCGAGGAACGTCAGGGCGTGGCGCTCGACCAGGGCCCACGGGCGACCCGGGTCGGGCCAGTCGGGCGCCCCGTCGTAGGTGACGAGGGTGGCGCCGTTGGCCAGCGCCGCCACCGTGATCCACGGCCCCATGATCCAACCCCGGTAGCGGACCATCAGCTCCTCGAACTCGCGCTCGGCGACGGCGCGGAGCAGGTCCTCCTTGTCGCGGAAGTGGGCGTAGAGGGCCGGGGCGCTGACCGAGAAGCTGTCGGCCAGCCGGCGCAGCGTCAGCGCGTCGAGCCCGTCGCGGGCGATGAGCACGCGCGCCTCCTCGACGATGGCGTCGCGTCGGAGCGGCGTGCGCGTGCGGGCTGCGGTCACGGCGGCAGCGTAGGTCAGCCCGTTGCGACCCTCGACGCTCGTCGCTCGCAGCGCGATCAAGCCCCGACGGCGGGGCCGCAGCCCCGAGGGCGTTGTGCTCGACCAGGCACTGTCCGCCCTGCTCGCGCAGCACCAGCGCGCCGAGTTCGACGCTGCCTATGCGGCATACGACAATCTCCCCCTCGACGAGCCGGACGAGTGGGGCGATCTCCAGTCATTCCGGGCCGCAGCCGGATCGTCGTGAACGACCAGCCCCGTCGGGGTGAGGTGTGGTGGTGCGAGCTGCCCGACGTCGGCCGCCGGCCCGTCGTCGTGCTCAGTCGCGACGTGGCGATCCCCCGCCTCGGTCGAGCGCTCATCGCGCCGTGCACGACGACAATGCGCGGCCTGCCGAGCGAGGTGGTCCTCGAACCCGACGTGGATCCCATCCCGCAGCCGAGCGCGGTCAACCTCGACTCGGTCGAGAGCGTGTCGCTCGGCGTACTCGTCGCCCGCCTCGGACGGTTGAGCGACGAACGGATGCGGGAGGTCTGCAGCGCCCTGTCGGTCGCCGTCGACTGTCGCTGAAGCCCAGACCGCTACCCTCGGAGCCCATGCGCGCCTTGAGGTGGGGCAACGTGCGACGCCACCGAGATCGGCGGGGCCTGATCGCAGCGGCGTTGGCCGCCACGCTCGTGCTCTTCGGCGGCGGTTGGCCCCGGACCGACCCCATCGCCGGCGCGGCGCC
>JAGQTE010000366.1 GCA_020439175.1 Acidimicrobiales bacterium
CTCGCCCGCGGCGGGCGCACCGGCCAGGCCGTCGAAGGCCGCCAAGGCGCCCAGCACCGCACGGTCTGCGGCCCCCGGCGGCGGGATCGGGCGGACGGCGAGGGCCTCGCGCGCCGCTGCGAGCTCAGCTGCCCGGGCTCGCAGCGCCGGGTCCTGCTCGACGCGGGCGCGCTCGGTCTCGTCCACCTCGGCGTCGAGGTAGGCGGAGACGAGGTCGTCGTCGGCGAGGGTGCGGTCGGTGGGGTCAGTCATGCCGGATGTCCATCGGACCGTGTTGGTACGTCCCTGGGCAGGCCCTGGTTCCCGTCGCTCGCAGGTTCTGTCGCGTGGAGCTGCTTGGCCATCGCGGCGCGACCTCGGGCGATGCGGGATCGGACCGTGCCGGGCGGGATGTCGAGCACCTCGCCGATCTCGGCGTAGTCGAGTCCGAGCACGTCGCGCAGGACGAGCGCGGCCCGGAAGTCCTCGGGCACGCCGGCGAGGGCGGCGTCGAGGTCGTGGCGGTCGGCCACCGTCTCGTCGATGCCGGGGGCGGCGCCGCGCGGCTCGACCTCGTGCTCGGGCAGGCCGGGGTCGGGGCGACGCCGGCGGCGGCGGAGCTCGTCGATGCAGGCGTTGGCCGTGATGCGGTACGCCCAGGTGGTGAAGGCGGCACGTCCGTCGAACCGGTCGAGTCCCCGCACGATGGCGATCATGGCGTCCTGCGTCGCGTCCTGGGCGTCGGCGTCGTTGCGGGTCATGCGCCGGCACAGGGCGTAGAGCGTGTCGTGGTGTCGGCGCAGCAGGGCGTCGAGGGCGCGCCGGTCCCCGCCCTGTGCCAGGCGCACCAGGGTCAGGTCGTCCTCGGTGTGCACCGAAGGTGTCAGCGGCCCAGCACCTCGATGTCGGCGAGCTCGACGAAGATGAGCGACTGCCCGCCCACGGCGCGCGGCTCGGTCTCGCCGAGGTCGGTGATCCACACGAGCACATAGCTGCCCTCGGCCCCGCCGGCGTCGAGCTCGACCGTCCCCCCGTCGCCGGTGCCGGACGCCACCGGCGCACCCCAGTCGGCGAGGGTGGCGCCGGGCTGGTCGGCGACGTAGGCCTCGAGGCCGATGCCGGGGCTGGGCGAGGTGACGCGCACGGTACGCACGGTGGCGGGTTCCGCCAGCTGCACCCACATGCCGATGCCCGGTTTGAGGTTGCCGAAGGTGCGGCTCTGGTAGCCCTCGGGCTGCCATGCCGTCGCCGGGTCGCCGTCGACGGCCTTGGCCGTGTCGGCGTCGTTCTCGGTGCCGTCGCCCGGCGGCGGGTCGAACGGCCCCGTGGCGACGATGGGGAGGGGCTCGGCGGCGGCGGCGCCCGGCACGTCGATGCCGGTCTCGTCCGCCAGGCGTGTCAGCGCGTCCTCGCCGCTGGTCGTGCGGTACAGCAAGATGCCGACGACGGTGACCGCCGCCAGCACGAGCAGGATCGCCACGTATGGCACGACGCTGCGACGCCGTCGTCGGCGTGGTGCCTCGGGTGGCGGCGCCGAGCGGACGGCGGGTGCGTGGTTGATCGGCGTGTGATCGAGCTCAGGCCGGGGCACGACGGTCGGCGTCGGCGCGGCCTTGGCGCCGCGCACCGCCACCAGGGCTCGACGCATGGCGTCGGCGGTCGGGTAGCGGTCGTCGGGGGCGCGCGACAGCGAGCGGAGCACGACCTGCTCCAGCGGTGGCGGGATGTCGGGCCGCAGCTGGCGCAGCGGCATCGGCGGGTGGTGCAGGCGGGCGACCGCGGTGGCGGTCTGGGTGTCGGCCACCCACGGGGCTCGACCACCGAGCGACTCGTACAGCACGACGCCCAGCGCGAACAGATCGGCCCGACCGTCGACCCGCTGGCCCTCGACCTGCTCGGGCGCCAGGTACTTGACCGATCCGAGCATCGTGCCGGTCTGGGTGTGGTCGGGTTGGTCGGCGAGCTTGGCGATGCCGAAGTCGGTGACCATCACCCGCCCGTCGTCGGTCAGCAGGATGTTGGCGGGCTTGATGTCGCGGTGCACCATGCCGGCGGCGTGCGCCGCCCCGAGCGCGTCCGCCACCTCGGCGGCGATGTCGACGGCCTCGCCCGGGTCGAGGACCCCCCGCGTGTCGAGGTGCTCGCGCAGCGTCTTGCCGCGCACCAGCTCCATGACGATGGCCTCGGTGCCGGTGCCCGGTTCCGACACGGTGTCGAAGATGGCGACGATGCCCGGGTGGTGCAGTCGGGCGGCCGCCAACGCCTCGCTGCGGAACCGCGCCAGGAAGGTCTGATCAGCGGCCAGGTGCGGATACAGCAGCTTCACCGCCACCTGGCGGCGCAGCACGCCGTCGGTCGCCTGCCACACCTCCGCCATGCCGCCGGACGCGATCCTCCGCTCCAGCGTGTACCGGCCACCCAGCACCCGGCCGGGGGCGAGCGCGCCAGCGGGGGGCGTCGGGGGGTTGCCGGTGTCGTGCACGGTGCACCAACGCTAGTGGGCGAGCGCCCGTGCCCGGGGGTAGCGCCTCAGGCTGGGACGACCCAGCACGCTCCCATGGTGCCGGCGCCGGCGTGGGTCCCGATGACCGGTCCGATCAGGTCGACGTGGATCGAGTCGCGGTCGTAGCGCTCGCTCATCAGGTCGAGGAACTCGTCGATGTCGCCGGCGTTGGCGTGCAGGACGGCGAGGTGCTCGACGGCGCCGTCGGCGGCCACCCGGTCGCGCAGCGCCGTGAGGGACTTGCGGCGGGTGCGGTGCTTGGCCGCCTCCTCCACCTTGCCCGTCGAGATGTCGACCGTCGGCTTGATCGAGAGCATCGTCCCGATCATCGCCTGGGCGCCGCCGATGCGGCCCCCCTTCTTGAGGTTGTCGAGCGAGTCGAGCGCCCCGAACACCCGGGTGCGCTCCCGCAGGTCGGTGAGCATCTCGATGATGGCGTCGGTCGTGGCGCCGTCGGCAGCGGCCTTGGCCGCCTCGAGCACCTGCGTGCCGAGGCCCATCGTGATCGACTGCGAGTCGAACACGATGATCGGCAGCCGGTCGCCGAGGTCGTTGGCGGCGGACGTGGCGCTCTGCATGGTCGCCGACAGCTCCGACGAGATGTTGATGCAGATGATGGCGTCGGCGCCGTCGTCCGCCGCGGCGGTGAAGGCCTCGGCGAACGCGCCGGGCGCCGGTGCGGCGGTCTCGGGCAGCGCGTCGGTGGCGGCCATCTTCTCGTAGAACTGCTCGACCGTGAGGTCGACGCGGTCGGTGTACTCCTCGCTGCCGAAGCGGATCGACAACGGCACGACGGCGATGCCCAGCTCACTGGTCACGGCGTCTCGCAGATCGCAGGCGCTGTCGGTGACGATGCGGACTCCGGCCACGGTTCGATCCCCCTGAGGCATGGCCGGCAAGCGCCGGCTCTGGCGGGCGAGCGTAGCGGAGCCCCTTCGGGCGATCGGTCAGGCCGGGTCGCCGGCCACGCGTGCCCGCTCGTCGGCCCGCACCAGGCCCGGCTTGGCCCGCGTCGAGCGGAAGTGACGCACCCACCACAGCAGCAGGAACACACCGGCACCGATGGACAGCACGAGCCCGATGCCCGACACGGCGGTCGACCGCACGGTGAAGCGTGTCGAGGCGATGGCGATGGAGCCGTCGGGGGCTTCGAGCGTGACGGTGATCGGGAACGCCCCCGAGCTGCGCGAGCTGACGTCGACGGGGATCCGGTTGGAGCCCGGCTGGAGGGTCACGACCTGGGTGGCGCCGTCGGGGAAGTCGAGCTTGTCCGAGGTGAGCGTCAGCTCGGCCTGCAAGGGGTACTCGGCGGCGTTGTCGATGATCAGCGTCAGCTCGACGGTCTCCTCGGTCACCGTGATGCGCGGCTGCGGCGGCAGGGTCAGCGAGGCGGCGGCGGCGTCGACCTGGGCCACGGTGGCATCGAGGTAGTCCTGGCGTCCCCGGGCGTCGAGCGAGCGCGCCCCCGACACGAGGACGAGCTGCTCGAGCGGCACCATGCGACCGAGCTCCGACGGCGGCAGCATCGATCGGTAGCCGGCCAGGCTGGCCTCGGCGAAGCTCAGCTGGGTCGGGTAGGTGCCGAGGTCGCCCGGGTCGCCGGGCGTGAGCGTCCGCACCAGCGTGCTGTCGGTGGCGCCGACCTGGTCGCGCTCGCCCGTGACCACCGGCGTCGCGTCGATGGCGCCGGGCAGCGACGCCCCACGGACGGCTCGGCGTGGCGGTGTGCCCGAGGTCGGGACGGCTCCGGGACCGAGCGCCGCCAGCAGGGCGTCGAGGTACGCGGCGTCGACGCCGACGTCGGGGAGGAGCAGGCCGACGGCGCGGGGGATGCCCGGTTCCTGGAAGTAGAGCATCGCCAGGTCGGCCACCGTGTGGTGGGCATCGAGCACGGGGTCATCGCCGCCGACGTGCGCTGCCAGCCCGGGCTCGCCCGCCAGCGCCCGCAGGCGGGCGCTCCCGGGTGCCTCGATCTCGAACGTCGCCATCGTGCCGAAGCGCCCGCCGCCGCCGAGCTCGGCCAGCCGGTCGGCGGGGACGGCGAGGCGGCTCACGCCGGCGGCGGCGAG
>JAGQTE010000367.1 GCA_020439175.1 Acidimicrobiales bacterium
AGGCCGCCGTAGTAGGCGCCGCCGCTCGGCTCGTCGATGATCACGATGACCGTCACCGCCGGCGCCTCGGCCGGCGCGAACCCGACGAACGCCGCCGTGTACTGCGTCACGCCGTTCTCATCCGTGTAGGTGCCGTTGGGCTGGGGCTTGCGGGCGGTGCCGGTCTTGCCCGCCACCGTGTAGCCCGGCACGTAGGCGCCGGCCGCGGTGCCCTCGGCGCTGATCACGTTGCGCAGCATCAGGTTCATCTGGTCGGCCGTGGTGTCGGACACGACGCGCCGACCGTCGTTCATCGGCGTCGGGGTGACGGTCCCGTCCGGGCCGACGGTGCTGGCCACCAGCCGGGGCGGCAGGTAGACGCCGCCGTTGGCGATCACGTTGTAGGCGCCCAGCATCTGCAGCGCGCTCACCGAGACGCCCTGGCCGATCGGGATCGTGCCCATCGACGAGTCCCACCAGTCCGCCGGCTTGGGCAGGTACCCGATGGCCTCGTTGGGGAAGCCGAGCCCGGTCGGCGTGGCGAAGCCGAAGGTCTTGAGGTACTCGTACAGCCGCTCCTTGCCGAGCATCTGCGCCAAGCGGATCGTGCCCGTGTTCGAGCTCCGCTGCAGGATCTCGGCCACCGACCAGCTCACGGTCCCGTGGAAGTCGTGCTCCTTGATCACGTCGGGACCGAACTGGATGGCGTCGGGCACCGTGACCCGGGTGTCGGGGGTGACGTGTCCGTCCTCGATGGCGCCGGCGGCGGCCACGACCTTCATCACCGACCCCGGCTCGATGACCGTCGTGAGCGCCTCGTTGTTCGACGACGGCACGACCGTGCCCGAGTCGCGATCGTTGACCATGTTGGCCATCGCCAGGATCTCACCCGTGTCCGGCTTGGCGACGATCACGGTGCCGGCGCGGGCGCCATTGGCGAGCACCGCGTCGCCGAGGATGCGCTCGACCTCGAACTGGAGGCCGCGATCGAGCGTCAGCCGCACGTCGTGGCCGCGCTGGGCCTCGATCACCTCGTGCTCGCCGACCGGGATGGTGTTGCCGTCGGGCGTCTGCTCGAACACGACCTTGCCCGGCGTGCCCGTCAGCAGGTCGCCGTACTGCGCCTCGATGCCCGAGATCCCGTTGCCGTCCACGTCGGTGCTGCCGACGATCGAGCGGGCGATGTCGCCGGAGGGCGTGAAGCGCTTGGGCTCGGACAGGAACGCCACGCCCGGCAGCGCCAGCGCCTCGACCTCGGCGGCGACGTCGTCATCGACGTGGCGGGCGATGTAGCCGAACCGGTTGTCGGCCCGCATCGCCGCCTCGATCGGCCCCGCGTCGACGCCGAGCACCCGGGCCAGCTGTGCCGCCTCGGCCGACGGGTCCTCGATCAGGGCCGGATCGACGAAGACGGATCGCTGCGGCGCCGAGACCGCCAGCTCCACCCCGTTGCGATCGGTGATGGTGCCGCGATCGGCGGCGACGTTCTGGACCCGCATCCGCTGCGCCATGCCGTAGGCCTCGAGCTGATCGGGCTCGACGAGCTGCAACCCGGCAAGCCGCACGGCGATGACGGCG
>JAGQTE010000368.1 GCA_020439175.1 Acidimicrobiales bacterium
TGGCGAAGAACACGTACGGCACCGGCTCGTTCGTGCTGATGAACGTCGGCGAGACCTGTCCGCCGCCGACCGAGGGGATGCTCACCACCGTCGCCTGGACGCTCGCCGACGGAACCACCCACTACGCGCTGGAGGGGGCGATCTTCGTCACCGGCGCGGCGATCCAGTGGCTGCGCGACGGGCTCGGGATCATCTCGGCCGCCGCCGAGACCGGCCCGCTCGCGGCGTCGGTCCCCGACACGGGCGGGGTGTACTTCGTCCCGGCGTTCGCCGGGCTCGGATCGCCCTACTGGGACCCCTACGCCCGCGGCACGATCGTCGGGATCACCCGCGGCACCGGGCGCGCCCATCTGGCGCGCGCCGTGATCGACGCCATGGCGTTCCAGACCCGCGACGTGATCGACGCCATGACCGCGGCGTCGGGCACGACGCTGCGCGAGCTGCGCATCGACGGCGGCGCCTCGGTCATGGGGTTGCTGCAGCGCCTGCAGGCCGATCAGCTCCAGGTGCCCGTGACCCGACCGGTGGTCACCGAGACCACGGCGCTCGGCGCCGCCTACCTCGCCGGGTTCGCCGAGGGGTTCTGGTCGTCGCTCGACGAGGTCACCGAGAACTGGGCCATGGAGGTTCGCACCGAGCCGACGGCGCCGGCGGCGGACGCCGATGCCGCCCATGCGCAGTGGCGGCGCGCCGTCGATCGGTCCCGCGCCTGGGCGACCGACTGACGTCGAGCGTCGTCGTGCACCGCTCAGGAGCGGATCAGGTCGAGGTCGACGGATCGGGCTGCGGCGGGATGCCAACGACGCGACCGTTGCTCGCTGAGGTCGCGAAACCGGGCGTCGACGATGCGGGCCAGCGCGGCGATGGTTCGCCGCTCTCGCGCCCGGAACGTCCGTCCCTCCCTTCCCAGCACCACAGCCATGCGGGCTGCCGGTAGCGGCGCCCACAGCACGTCGTCGGGCTGACCGGCATCGCCGCTGCGCGACGCCGCCACCGACCCCTCGAGGAAGGCGAGCAACCAGGCGGTCGGCGGCGACTCGCCCCAGCCGGGGAAGACCTCCTGGGACTCGGTGTCGACCACCACGCCCCAGCCCGCCGTCACCATGCGCGCCGCGTGATCGCAGAGCATGGCCACCAGCTCGTCGGGGTCCGCCGACCCCATCAGCATCGCCGCCGTCTCCAGCGCGTCGAGGCGAGGGTCGAGGACGGCGTCCGCCGTCTGGCGGACGTCTTCGATGTCGACCCCGTCGACCTCGCGCACCTCGTCGACCAGCAGACCGACCAGCGAGGCGTCGGGCAGCTCGATCAGCAACTCGTCGACCGCCCGGCCGGCACCCCGCTCCAGGATGTCGATGCCGATCACATCACCACCCACCGCACCCACGCGGCTGGCGACGGCTCCGAGGGCGCCTGGCCGGTCCGGCAGCCAGATCCGTAGCACGTGCAAGCTCATGGCGAGGACCCTACGGACCCAACGTGAACGCCGTGTTTCCAGCGGTGAAACGCCTCGCGACGACCTGACCTGGGCCTCCGCGCCAACTTGACCGCTCGGTCAAGCCTGTTACGGTGTCCGGCCGTGGCGAACCGGCGTCTGACGCAACGAGGGCAGCAGCGGCGGCAGCAGCTGATGGACTACGCCACCGAGCGCTTCGCCGAGAACGGGTACCACCCCACGTCGGTGGCAGAGATCGTGTCGGGACTCGGCGTCGGCAAGGGCGTCTTCTACTGGTACTTCGACTCCAAGGACGAGCTGTTCCTGGAGATCCTCAAGCAGTCCCAACGCGACCTGCGGCGGCACCAGCACGCCGCCATCGCCGAGACCGACGACCCGGTCGAGCGCATCGCCCTGGGCATCCGGGCCACGCTCGAGTGGTCGTCGGCACACGCCGACCTCAACCGCCTCGTGCAGTTCGCCGCCACCGAGGAGCGCTTCCTCCCGGCCCTGCGGCGAGGTCAGGAGGTGGCCGCCGGCGACGCCCAACGCCATGTCATCGAGGGCATCGCCAGCGGACGGCTGCGCGACCTCGACCCGGCCTACATCGCGCACGGGATCATCGGCATCACGGCCCAGCTCGCCCGGGTGTTCCTCCACGAGCAGGATCAGCCGTGGGAGGCGGTGGCGGACGCCGCCGTGTCGATGGTGCTCGAAGGCATCCTGGTCGACAGCTGACCCTTGCGGCGTCAGCGCCGGCGTCCGTGCCCTGAGCACGGGTGCCGGTCGGCAGGTCAGCCCTCGCGCTGGTCCTGCGCGTCGAGCTCGGCCGCGATCGCCGTCGCCGTGTCTGCCGACGGCGTACCGAACGGCAGCTCCCGCACGACCAGCCCGCGGTCGTCGACGAGGTAGACGAACCCCGAGTGGGCGACGGCGTAGAACTCGCCGTCCTCGTGCTGCGGGATCGAGTACTGCACGTGGAACTCGTACGCCAAGCGGTTCAGCGTGCCGGTGTCGATCGCCTGATACGCCCGGAACGGGTGCTCGGGGAAGAAGTGGGTCATGTAGCTGACGAGGCGGGCGCCGTCGTCGCGCTCGGGGTCGACGGTGACGAACGCGGGCGTCACGCGCGCCGCGTCCTCCGGCGGCAGCTTGTTGAGCGCTGCCGCCAGGTCGGCCATCGTCAGCGGGCAGATGTCGGGACAGCTCAGGTAGCCGAAGTACACGGCAGCCAGCTCGCCCTCCGGCGGCGTGAACGACATCGGCACGCCGGCCGGGTCCTGCGAGAACTCGATGGCCTCCATGGCCGAGACGTCGGGGAACGGGTCGCGGACCGTCCCGGGCACCGTGCCGCCGGCATCGTCCGACGCCGCTGTGGACGCCCCCGACCCGACCTCGCGGGTCGCGGGGCTGCACGCCGCCCCGATCAGGGCGAGCGTCAGCCCGCCGGCGAGCAGGGCGCCGCGGCGGGCGCGCAGGAAAGCAGTTCCGGTCACGACGGCAGGGTGCCTCGCCGCGCGCCCCGAAGACCA
>JAGQTE010000369.1 GCA_020439175.1 Acidimicrobiales bacterium
GGGCTCAACCCGTCCGGCTGCGCTGCGGCGGTGGAGGCGCTCGCCGCCGAGCTGGGGGTGACCGTCCGGGTGGCGGCGGTCGTCGGCGACGACCTCCTCGACGACCTCACCGACCTGCGCGCCGCCGGCGAGACCCTGACCAACCTCGACACGGGCGAGGCCTTCGCCGACCTCGGGGTCGAGGCGGTCACCGCCAACGCCTACCTCGGTGGATGGGGCATCGCCGAGGCGCTGCGCCGCGACGCCGACATCGTGATCACCGGCCGGGTGACGGACGCCGCGCTCATCGTCGGTGCCGGCGCCTGGTGGCACGGGTGGGAGCGCACCGACTGGGACGAGCTCGCCGGCGCCGTCGTCGCCGGCCACATCATCGAGTGCGGCACGCAGTGCACCGGCGGCAACTTCGCGTTCTTCGACGAGGTGCCGGACCTGTCCCGCCCCGGCTTCCCCATCGCCGAGCTGGCCGGCGACGGCAGCTGCGTGATCACCAAGCACCCCGGCACCGGGGGCGCCGTGACGGTCGACACGATCACGGCGCAGCTGCTCTACGAGATCCAGGGGCTGCAGTACCTCAACCCCGACGCCGCCGTGTGGTTGAACTCGATCCACCTCCGCCAGGACGGCCCCGACCGCGTCCTCGTCCACGGCGTGCGGGGCGCTCCCGGCCCCGAGCGGCTCAAGGTGTGCATCAACTACCTCGGCGGCTTCCGCAACTCGATGACCTTCGCCATCACCGGACTCGACGTCGAGGCCAAGGCGGCGTTGGCGCTCGACGCGCTGTGGGGCCTCGTCGACGGCGGCCGTGCGGCGTTCGCCGAGGTCGACGAGACCCTCATCCGGTCCGACCGGGAGGACCCTGCGACCAACGACGACGCCATCGCCCGGCTGCGCGTGACCGTGATGGATCGCGACGAGACCAAGGTCGGGCGCTCGTTCTCCAACAAGGCGATCGAGCTCGTGCTGGCGAACTACCCCGGCTTGTTCACCACCACGCCGCCCACCGGGGCCTCGTCGTTCGGCGTCTACTGGCCGACGACGGTGCCGGCCGACGCCGTGGACCACGCCGTGCTGCTCGACGGCGAGCGTCTCGAGATCGGTCCGGCGCCGCGCCCGCCGGCGATGACGGCACGGCGCACGCCGAAGGAGCGCGGCGAGGGGCTGGGCGCGGCGGCGACGCCCGTGCTGGCGGCGACCGACGCCGAGGGGCTGCAGGCGCTGCTGGGCGACATCGCGCGGCAGCGCACGACCACCAGCGCCGACGACACGCCGTGGTGGGACGAGGTCGAGACCACCGTCGCGCCGCTGGGTCGGGTGCTCGGCGCACGCTCGGGCGACAAGGGCGGCAACGCCAACATCGGCGTGTGGGCGCGCACCGACGACGCCTACGACTGGCTCGCCTGGTTCCTGACCGTCGACCGCCTGCGCGACCTGCTGCCGGCCGAGACCGCCGGCCTCGAGGTCGAGCGCTTCGAGCTGCCGAACCTGCGGGCGCTGAACTTCGTCGTGCACGGCCTGCTGGGCCGCGGCGTCGCCGCCTGCACGCGCACCGATCCCCAGGCCAAAGGCCTCGGGGAGTACCTGCGTGCCAAGCACGCACCGGTGCCCACGACCGTGCTCGGCGCCACCGAGCTGGCCCGACTCGAGCGGAGCGACGGATGATCTTCACCGACGAGCACGAGCAGTTCCGCGCCACCGTGCGCGAGGTGATCGACCGCCACATCAACCCGTTCGCCGACGACTGGGAGGCGGCGGGCATGTTCCCCGCCCACGAGCTGTTCCCGAAGCTGGGCGCCGCCGGGATCTTCGGCCTGGAGTACGACCCGGCAGACGGTGGCCAAGGTGCGGACCACTCGTTCACGGTGGTGTACGGCGAGGAGTTCGGGCGCTGCGCCACGGGAGGCGTGGCCATGGCCGTGTCGGTGCAGACCGACATGGCGACGCCGTCGCTCGCCCGGTTCGGCTCGCCCGAGCTCAAGGAGCGGTTCCTGCGCCCGGCCATCGCCGGTACCGCCGTGGCCGCCATCGCCGTCACCGAGCCCGACGCCGGCAGCGACGTGGCCGGTCTGCGCACCCGGGCGGTGCGCGACGGCGACGAGTGGGTCATCAACGGCACGAAGCTCTACATCACCAACGGCGTGCAGGCGGATTGGCTCTGCTTGCTGGCGCGCACCTCCGACGCCGGCGGCCATCGGGGCATGAGCCAGATCGTCGTACCGACCGACACGCCCGGGCTCGAGGTCAGCCGCAAGCTCGACAAGCTCGGCCAGCGGTCGTCGGACACCGCCGAGCTGTCGTTCGTCGACGTGCGCGTGCCGATCGAGCACACGATCGGCACGATCGACCGCGGGTTCCAGCAACAGATGGAGCAGTTCCAGAACGAACGTCTCATCGCCGCCTACATGGCCACCGGCCAGATGGCGTTGGCCGTGGAACGCACGGCCGCCTACGCCCGCGAGCGCCACACGTTCGGGCGGCCGCTCCTCGACAACCAGTACCTGGCGTTCCGGCTCGCCGAGCTGAGCGCCGAGGTCGACCTCCTGCGCCACTACACCTACGCCTGCGCCGAGCAGATCGTCCATGGCGCGGATCTCATCACCGTCACCCGCATGGCGTCGATCGCCAAGCTCAAGGCGGGACGGCTCCAGCGCGAGGTCGCCGACGCCTGCATGCAGATCCACGGGGGCATCGGCTACATGGAAGAGACCTGGACCGCCCGCTACTTCCGCGACGGACGCCTCCTGTCGATCGGCGGCGGCGCCGACGAGATCATGCTGCGGATCATCGCCGACCTGTCCGGTTGGGGTCGTTCCTAGGAGGA
>JAGQTE010000370.1 GCA_020439175.1 Acidimicrobiales bacterium
CGGGGAAGAACCAGCAGACCTCGTCGAGCAGCTCGACGTGCTGGCACAGCATCGGCAGGCGGGGCCCGGGCACGCCGACGCAGATGAAGATGGGGATGTCGAGCTCCACGCAGGTGGCGTAGATGGGGTAGAGGCGCTTGTCGTCGATGGGCACCTGGGGGTGGCACCCCGCCGGGAACAGCTGGGCCGAACGGGCGTCCAGCTCCTCCACGGCGTGGCGCAGGTCGCGCACGGCGTCCATGCCCCGGTTGGGGTCGACGCTGACCGACGCGAAGAACCGGTTCGGGTGCTCCGCCAGGGCCCGGTGCTGCTCGCCGGCCGTGCCGATCATCGCCTGCTCGATGCCGAAGCGGTCCATCTCGCGCAGGACCCAGGCCACAGGGTCGTCGGTGTCGGGGTCGTCAGGGACCTCTTTGAACATGTACTGCGCCGGGAACTCGAACTCCTCGCGGCTCTCGCGGTCGCGCAGCTGCGGCGTCATGAACCGGTACCACTCCTCGCGCTTCCCGTCCGGGATGCCGAGCATGGTGTCGATCACGCCGACATCGGCGGGCATGGCCATGCCGTCGACGTTAGCGCGCAGGTAGAACGAGTTCTAGTTTTCGGCGAGGAGCTCGGAGAAGACCTCGTCGGTGTGCTGGCCGAGGCTCGGCGCCTTCGTCGGGGTGGGGAGCTCGGCGCCGACGATCTTGATCGGCAGCGGGAGCTGCTCGGCACCCAGGACGTCCGCTCCGATCCAGCCCAGGCGGTCCTGGAACTGGGGGTCGTCGCCCAGGTTCTTCGGTGTGTTCACCGGGGCGATCGTGGTGTTGTGCTCGTCGGCGAAGGCCAGCCACTCGGCGCAGCTGCGCCCGGCGAAGATCTCCCGCAGCTCGGCCTGCAGCTCGCGGTTGTTGCGGGCGTGGTCGGCGTAGGTGCTCCCCGGCCAACGCTCGAACAGGTCCATGCGGCCGACGCCCTCGCAGAAGTTGCGCCAGAACGCCTGCTCCGATGCCATGAACAGCACGTGCCCGTCGGTCGCCTCGTACAGCTGGTACCGCACGCCCTCGCGCATGCCGGCGGTGCCGGGGGCCCGGCGTTCGTAGTCGTCCGACGCGTTGCCGGTGACCTCGTCGGTGGGACGCTCGTAGGCCTTCCAGGTCTCCGAGCGGTACCAGTCGAAGGCGGCGGCGGCGTCGGACTGGGCGACCTCCATGCGGCAGCCTTCGCCGGTGGCGCGCGCCGAGATGATCCCGGCGAGGATGCCCAGGGCGCCGAACAGCGGCCCGGCGTTGATGCCGATCGACACGTGCTCGGGCATGTAGCAGAAGCCGTCGTCGTCCTGGGCCGGCGTCACGATGCCCGCCCAGGTGTCGTACGCGATGCCGTGGCTCGGCAGGTTCTTGTACGGGCCGGTGGCGCCGTAGCCCGAGATCGTGATGAACACGACCTTCGGGTTGCGCTCCTTCACGACGTCGTAGCCGATGCCGAGGCGGTCGAGCGCGCCCGGTCGCATGGCCTCGACCACCACGTCGGACTCGTCGGCGAGGCGCAGGAACGCGTCGCGCCCCTCGTCGCTCTTGAGGTCGAGGACGATCGAGCGCTTGCCGCGGTTCACGTGCAGGTGCATCAACGACACGCCCTCGACGATGGGCCACGTCATCTGGCGGACGTAGTCGCCCGCGGGCGACTCGACCTTGATCACGTCGGCGCCGAGGTCGGCGAGCGGGGTGGTGATGGCGGCAGGCCCGAGCAGGGAGCACTCGAGGACGCGCACGCCGGCGAGCGGGGCGTAGGTCGACATGCGCACTATCTGACACCGCGTCAGATTCTTCGCGCAAGTAGGGTGCGCCCATGTTCGACTTGTCGGGACGGGTCGCGGTCGTCACCGGTGGCAACGGCGGCATCGGGCTGGGCATGGCCCGGGCGCTCGCCGAGGCCGGGGCGGACCTGGCCATCTGGGCCCGCGACGTGGACCGCAGCGCCGCCGCCATCGCCGAGCTGGCCGGAGGCGACACCTACCTCCCGGGCGAGCGACGGATCATCGCCTGCGCCTGCGACGTGAGCGACGAAGCGCAGGTCGATGCCGCCATGGCGCGCACACTCGACGAGCTCGGCCAGGTCGACGCGCTGATCGCCAACGCCGGCGTCGGTGGGTATGCGCCGTTCGTGGACATGAGCCTCGACGAGTGGCGACGGGTGCAGGCGGTCAACCTCGATGGTGCGTTCTTGAGCCTGCGCGCCGGGGCCCGCCACCTGGTCGAGCGCGGCGCGGGCGGGGCGCTGGTGGCGACGAGCTCGGTGTCGGCCATCCACGGCGCGCCGCGCATGCAGCACTATGCCGCGGCCAAAGCCGGCGTC
>JAGQTE010000371.1 GCA_020439175.1 Acidimicrobiales bacterium
CGGCTGATCGTCGAGGCCGACGTGCTCACCGCCGCCGGCGGGTCGGACTGGACCGGCATCCTCAACGCCGCCGGCATCGGCGACTTCGACACCGCGGACGCCGCCAACAAGGCCGACGCCCTGCACCGGGCGATCACCGTGGTGCGCGTCGCGCTCGAGCGCGAGCCCACGGCCTACGGCCTGTCGCCGGAGGACTTCGAGGACTTCTACCTCGAGAAGGGCGAGGACGGCCACTACCTGCACCACCGCGGTCCGCTCGAGGGCGGCCCGCAGACGGTGTGGGGCCTGCCGGCCACCGTGTCGACGGTGTTCACCAAGCCGATCGTCGGCGACTGGGCCCGTGGCGCCACCCTCTGGGTGCGCGACGGGATCTCGATCGCCATCGACCGCATCGACGACCAGTTCCTCGAGGGGCTGTGGACGATCCGGGCGCAGACCCGCGCCGCGTTCGCCGTCAAGCAGCCGCTCGCGTTCTGCACCGTCGAGAACTTCGACGACGCGAGCTGATCGTGGTCCGCTTCGAGCGCCGGGTCTACGGGCCCGGTCCCCTTCGCCGCCCGGGGTCGCGAGTGCTGCTCGCGGTCCCGGGCGTGGACTACACCGATGCCGAGGCGGCAGCGATCCGTGCCGCGGCGCTCCCCGACCGTCCCCGCCGCCCGCAGGCGGCGGCCCCGGCGGCGCCGGCGGAGCCGACGCCCGACGCTGACGGGCTGATCAACCGGGGCAACGGCTGGTACGACCTGCCCAACGGGGAACGGGTCCGTGGCCGGGACAACGCCCTGGCCGCCGTGGCCGCGCTCCGGGCCGGGCTCGACCCCGCCGACCCCGACGACCTCAACGACGAGGACGGCGACGAGGACGAGGGCGAGGTCGACGACGCCGAGATGGGCGCCGTCGACGAGGGCGGCCTCATCGCGCTCGGCGGCGACTGGTGGCAGCTGCCCGGCGCCGGCCCCGAGGGCCGCATCCACGGCCGCGACGCCGCCGAGGCGGCCCTCGAGGCTCTCGAGGCCGGCGAGAGCTCGGAGGGCTGACCGGGCGATGGACGTGGTGTACGTGGTCCGCCCGGGCGATGACAACGAGGAGCTCCGCTTCTCGCTGCGCGCCCTGGCGGCCCACGTGCCGCACGATTCGGTGATCCTCGTCGGGTACTGCCCGTCGTGGGTCACCGGTGTCCACCACATCCCGGTCCGTCAGACCGGGACGAAGTACCGGAACTCGACGCTGAACCTGCTGGCCGCATGCGAGCACCCGGCGGTCGACGACGAGTTCGTGCTGTTCAACGACGACATGTTCGCCATGGCCCCGGTCGACGAGGTGCCGGTGCTCCATCGGGGCCCGGTGGTCGA
Organism: Acidimicrobiales bacterium; assembly: GCA_020439175.1. Taxonomy (GTDB): domain Bacteria; phylum Actinomycetota; class Acidimicrobiia; order Acidimicrobiales; family Acidimicrobilacustridaceae; genus JAGQTE01. The sequence goes on from JAGQTE010000371.1 coordinate 1,350, forward strand.
TGTCGCCGCCGAGTACTCGGCTCGGGGCGCGGGCCGCTACCTGCACGGCATGCTCGAGACCGCTGCGCTGCTCGCTGCCCGGGGGGTGGCGTCGCCGCTGTCCTACGAGCTGCACGTGCCGCTGCCGGTCCACAAGGACGCCATGGCCGAGGCGTTGCACATCGGGTTGGACTCGGGGATCGCCGTGGTCCACAAGCGGACCCTGTACGGGAACCTGGCCGGGATCGGCGGCGAGCTCGCGGCCGACGTGAAGGTGTGCCGGGGTCGCCCGGACTGGGATCCGCAGCAGGTGTGGCTGTCGACGAGCGACACCGAGTTCGCGTCGTGGCCGGTCGGGGCGTTCATCCGTTCGGCGTTCCCGGCGCCGGGCCCCTACGAGAGGAGCGGCGGGTGAGCGGCGAGGAGGCGACCCCGACGACCTATCCGTCGGTCGACGAGATCCGCACGATGCAGGCGCAGCGGGTCCGGTCGTTGTCCGAGTACCCGGACGAAGCGCTCGAGGGGCTGCGCGCCGAGATCATCGACATCGCCGAGCGGTACCGGCGGGTGGCGTACACGACCCGGTCCGGGACGGCGTCGTGGTCTCGGGCGGAGGTGGCGCACCGGCTGGTGCTGCCGTGGCTGTTCGTGCAGTCGATCGACGAGGTGCGCGTCGATGGTGAGGTGTGGGACGGGGTGCTCGGCGCCGACCTGGAGGCGGGTGTCGTGTGGGGGGTGCCGACGGGCGGCGACCTCGAGATCGACGCCACCTACGGGATGGTGCACACGCCCGCTGCGGTGCGCCGCCTGGTCGCCTTGTTCGTGGCCCGCCAGGCGGTCGCTGACGCGAAGGCCTCGGCCGACAACGCCTACCTGCTGGTGACCCCCGATGGTGGGACGGAGCGGCGGGGGACCGCCGACTGGGAGGCGGGCCGGCCGACGGGCTGGCTCGACGTCGACACGGCGCTCAACGCGCTCGAGGACCATCGCGGCGAGGATCTGCTGTGAGGACGTGCCGCACCGAGGTCGAGCGTCGGATCGTGGCGCTCGCCGGTGCCCTCGACGGGTGGACCGCCGACGTCGACGAGGCGGCCACGGCGCTGCGCGACGACGCTGAGCCGCTGTGGCTGGTCACCCCGCCCCTCGACGAGGGGGTGCCGCTCGGCCGGGTGGTGCTCATCGGGGTCGAACCGGATGTCACCGACGGGACGCTCCAGCCGTCGGCGATCGCTGGCGGGTCGGACCCTGCTGAGGACGTGTGGCAGATCGTCGGGATGATCCTCACGTTCGGTGCCACCGCCACCCCCCCGGTCGACGATACCGACGACACGCCGCTGGCCTGGCGGGCGAAGGACGCGGTCGAGTCGGCGCTGAACGACCTGCGCGAGATGCTCGCCGGCAACCACCGGGTCGCCGTCGACGGCGCCACGTTCATCGGCGCTCACGACGTGCGGGTGTCGTCGTGGCGTGGCCCGTGGTTCGCGCAGGGCGACGGCGCGGACGCCGGCGGTGTCGCCCGCTTCACCATCGACTGCCGAGCGCAGCTCCGCGCCGGCTCGAACCCCTGAGGAGATCACCATGGCTGGTAAGACCTGGCTGACCATCGCCCCCG